>DASXEJ010000072.1 GCA_036490175.1 Pirellulales bacterium
GTGCCGCCGCCATAGCCCTCGATTCGGCGGCCGCCGTCCATGACCACGCCACGGGCGATCGAGAAAAAAGAGGGCAACGTGCCGCGCTGCCCACGATGCTTGGCGATGATCGAACCAAAGTTCGGCTGCGGAGGTGCGGGCAGTTCCGGAAATCCAGTGAGCGCAATCGTACCGGCTTCGGGATGTCCGCTGGCCGTCGTCGCATGGCCGCGCACTAGCGAAAATCGATCACTTCGCTGCGCGATTCGTGGGATCAGCTCGGAAAAGAATACACCCGGCGTCCGCGTCGGTATGACCCCAAACGGGCCACGATACTCTAAAGCCGCATCGGGCTTCGGATCGCAAGTATCGAGATGGCTCGGTGCGCCCCATAGAAATACAAATATTACGGAACGTGCCTTCGCCGTCTGCGAGCTGCGGGCGTTGCCGGCCGAGATGCCCAACGCGACGGGGAGCGAACTTGCCACACGCAAGAACGATCGGCGGCTAATGCCACCGCATGTCCGCGTCTGCATTGCGCCGACCTCGAGCATTAGGGCTCCTCAACCTTGCGGCCATCGTGGTGGCACGGACGACCAAAACAACGTGACGATTAGGCTACCGCGCCAACAACATGGTGGTCTAGTGGACGCGCAGGTGCAAACGACACGGCCTCGTCGCGGCGCCGTGGAACGAGCCCGCGGAAGCCCTTTTTCAGTGAATTGCCATTATGGCACGTGCGCCAGCTCACCCGCCTGGGGATCACGAGAAATGGCGTTCAGATTGGCCCCTTGTCCATCTTGGATGGTGTAGCCGACTCGTTTCAGATAGGCCACTTCGGCCTCGCTCCATCCTTTGGCCAACTGCAACTTGACGTCCCCTTCGGTGTGCAAACGGGGCACCGCGTACGCCTCGGGCAGCGCCAGCCCACGCCCGACAAGCGCCTGCAAGACGCTAAACATTGTGTTGGGAATGCGCCGGCCCCCGGTCGCGCCCAGCGCCACGATCGGCTGATCGCCACGAAAAACGATTGTCGGGCACATATTGTTGAGCGGTCGACACTTCGGCCGCACGGAATTCGGATGCCCAGGCACAGGATCGAACCGCGACATGCCATGGCCCAGTACGATCCCCAGCCCATCGACGGTCACGCGAGCACCAAATCCTTCGCCGTGTGTAAGCGTTAGCGCGACCATCAGGCCCGACTTGTCGACAGCCGACAGATGAATGGTGCCGCCGGCTGGCCGGCCGTCGGTCGTGCCGACGATCAATCGTTCTTGGGACACCACCTTGCTGACGCGCTCGGCCGCTTCGTGAGCGTAGTCGGCCGACAGCAATCGCGCTACCGGCACTTCAGATCCCTGAGGATCGCCCAACAGTGTCAAGCGATCGTGCCAGGCCACGCGCAGCGCCTCGATGGCCGCATGCGTGGTTTTGGGATCAACCTGATCCATGTCTTGCCATTCCAGTGCTTTGAGCGTGCCGATCGCCTGGAGCACCGTCAATCCGCCGGCCGTCAAGGGCGCGGTGTACATCGTCATGCCACGCCATTCTAGCGCCGTGGGCACAACTTCGCGGGCGGAGTATTCAGCCAGATCCCGCTTCGCGAGGATCCCGCCGTGCTTCTTGAAATCGCGCGCAATGTGGTCGGCCACCTCGCCGTGATAGAACGAGTTGACCGAGTTTTCCGTGGCAAGCGTGTCGAATAGCGCCGCCAGGTCGCGGTTTCGCAACTTCTGCCCTTCCAGAAGCGGTTTGCCGGTGGGACAGAACAAACGGGCCGAGGCCGGATCGCGCTGGAATTGCGCTACCGAGACCTGAATCACCCGTGCCAAACCTGCATCAATCTTGATGCCATCGCGCGCAAAACGGATGGCCGGCTCAACCAATTGGCCAAGCCCGCGGGTGCCGAACTTGTCGAGCGCCAGTTGCAGGCCCGCCAACGTGCCAGGGACGCCCACCGCCAGCCAACCGTGTTGATTGATCGCGCCGCGCACGCGCCCCTGTCTGTCGACGGGAAACATGTTCTCGCGCGCCGCCGCCGGCGCCGCCGAATTGAAGTCGATGGCCGTGACTTTGCCCCCCGGCCAGCCAATGACCATATGCCCGCCGTAGCCGCCGACGCCGCAGTTGGATGGGCTGACGATGCCGGCCACGAGCGCCGCTGCCACTGCCGCGTCAACGGCGTTGCCTCCGCCCGCCAATATTCGCGTGCCAACCTCGGCAGCCTCGCGCTGTCCCGTCACCAGCCCACTTGTTGCCACCTTGTCGATGGCCCAGGCTTGCTTGCCCAGCAGGGCTAGCGACCCGGCAGCGGTAAGCTGCAAAAACTGTCGCCGGTTGGTTTTGGACGAGTCTTCGTTCTCCATAACCGGCCCATCGTGACTGCGGTTCTTGCAAGATCCAGAGATTCAGACGCCCACGCACTTTATTCTACGTGGCTCGATGGGGCGTCTGCAAAACCATCTACGAATGTTGCGAAATCGTAGCGCACCAGAAAACTGACCAGGCGATGCAGCGCGCTACCTGAGTCAAATTGGCCGTGCGGTAGAATGCCCCAAGCCATCTGGGCCGACCGCACAGCGGCCTTGCATGGCGGCGTAATGAATCACAATCACCACCGTGATCGCGAACAGAAGTAGGTAGTAGATGCTAAATGCGGCTTCGTTCCATTGATCGAGCGGGCCGGTGATCAACTGCGCGATAACGTTTTGCTGGAGCAGTACCAGTCCCATCAGCAGACCGGCCCGCGGAAAGAGGTCGCCGCGGAAGTTCCTCGGCATAGGGCGCCACAAGGTCCACAGGCACAACCCAATCAACAGAACGAGAAAACAGGGGCCAAATATCTGCCACAGCAGAGCGCTGTAATATTCCTCGTTGCCGCGATAGATGTTGAACCACCCCTTGAGTCCGGCGCGAAGCGAGATCCCTAGACCGTATAGCAATCCCAGATAGAGGCCGAACCGTTCCAGATTAGAGTCGCCATAGGCTGCGATCTCGGGCGCCGGTTGGCTGGCATAGCTGCGGCGCCGCAGCAGGTAATAAGCGATCCCAAACAACAAGGCCACGACCAGATAACTGCGACCCCACAGGCCTCCCGAGAGCAGCAGGTAGCCAAATAACAAAGTGAGCGTGAGATAGACGATCAGCCACTCGAGATTCGGCCCGGCGATCGATCGGCGCGATCTAACAATCGCTCGTTCCTGGTCGGACATCGGGCTATTGACCAAGAAATATGCGACACCGTAGGCAAAGCCGATACTGAGTCCGCCCGACGATTCCCAGCAGCGCCACCAATTGAAGCTGGCGCCAGGCCAAACGTCTGGCGCCCACTTCCAATTCTGGCACAATGCCCAGCCCACGCCGTTCAACAATCCGACGGTAAGTATCAGGATCACGTTTTTCCGATCACGCCGCCCGACCTCGTAAGCCAATAGTCCCAAGTACAATCCCAGGTGAAACATGGCCGATCCGCAATCGTTGATCAGCCGGCGCAGGTTGGGATTATGCTGCAGGTCCTGATAGCGATCGGCCAGCGCGTCGTACATCGGCAGAAAAAACTGCGGGAAGGCATGAAACAGATAGCGAGCCAGGAATGCCCCGCCGATGCCGCATGCCAGGCGCAGGCCCCAGTGCCAGGCGCGCGTTTCGCGCAGGGATCCGCACCACGCCAGCAAACAGGCACCGACACCGGCCCAGGGAACCCCCGCAATAAATAGCCACAAAAAGCCGTAGGCGCGCGAAATAGGGAGCGATTCGCCGGCCGCGGCGTTTGTCAGCAGCTTGCCCTCGAAAAAGCTCGGCCATTGCATCCAGCCGCGTGCACCCGACAGGCCTACACCCGCGGTCACCGCCAACACGATCCAAGCCGACGTGTAGCGGCGCGATGGTTCGGCGCCAGGCTCGCGCGCGATGTACCACCAGGCCGTACCCCACATCACGCCAGCAAAGATACAGCCCACCGTGGCGCCAAAGCCCGAACAGCCGCGCACGGCCCAGGTCATGCCACCGAGCGCCACGAAGAGCAACGTCGGCAAAAACAGATCGTGTACCAGATCACGACGCGGCGACGCGGCGTTGCAAGATTGCACTAGACCAGCTCGCGGATAGGCGGATGCTCGACCAGATACTGCGGACGACCGTTGGCATCCTGGATGGTGGTCGTCGTCGTATCGAGCCCCAGGTTATGGTACAGCGTGGCGACCACCTCTTGCATATGGACAGGCCGCGCATGGGCGTGTTCACCCAGTCGATTCGTAGAGCCAATGGCCTGGCCGGTCTTCATACCGCCGCCGGCCAGCAGCGCACAACTGACCTGCGGCCAATGATCGCGACCGGCGCCGGTGTTGATGCGCGGCGTACGGCCGAATTCTCCCCAGGCAATAACCGTGACGTCGTTCAACATGTCGCGTCGCTCGAGATCTTCGACCAAGGCGCTGAAACCCTGATCCAATTTCGAGCCATGATCGCGCACCAGGTCAAAGTTCGCCCCGTGGCTATCCCAACGGCCGTAGGTCATGGTTACGCATCGCGCGCCGGCCTCGACCAGGCGGCGGGCAACCAACAGGTGTTCGTTGATCGTCGGTGCGCCGTCATACTGAAAGTTATACGGTTTGCCGTCGCCGTATCGCTCGCGGACTTTCGGATCCTCGTTCGACAGATCGAGCGCCGCCAACAGCCGGCTCGATGTCAGCACGTCGAAAGCCTTTTCCGTGTACGAATCCAACGCGCTTGTCCGTCCGGCCGCATCCACGACGCGTTGAAAGGCATTGAAGCTGGCACGCAACTGCTTGCGGTCGTTGAATCGCTCCAGCGTCATGTTATTGAGCTTCATGTTCTCGAGCCCCGGCCCGTCGGGCTGGAACGGCGCGAACATTGGTCCCAGGAACCCTGGCTGACCGGGATCCTTCCATACGCCGGCGTTCGCAAGGCCGACAAACGGAGGCACGCTACGGTCGACGGGCCCTTGCAGTCGGGCCGCAGCGGCGCCGAGCGCCGGACGCCCTCCCATCGATGCCAGGCTGTCACGCGTCCAACCGCTGTGACACTGAAACGGCTCGTGTCGATCGACGGCCCCGACCACCGAGCGGATCACAGCGCACTTATCCATGATCCCGGCGATGCGGGGGAAAACCTCGCAAATGTCGATGCCCGGCACATTCGTGTTGATTGGCTTGAACTCGCCCCGAATCTCCTTGGGAGCGTCGGTCTTGATCTCCCACATGTCCTGATGCGGAGGTCCGCCACCGAGGAAAATATGAATGACCGACTTCTGCCGGGCCGGCTTCGCGTCCTGGGCCTCGGCCCGAAAGACATCTGCCAGCGACAGCGCGCCGGCGCCCATGCCCAAGGCACCCACGCGCAGAAAGCTGCGACGTGATAAGTTGTCGCAGAACTTATGGCTGCGGCCAAAAATCGTGAGCATAGGCTTCGCTGCACCGTGGCCTGAGGAATCCCATAAACGCCCGTGGGAATTATATACTTGACACACCACGGTACTATGGGTAGTATTTGGGTATCACTTACCTGGAGTCTACCCGATGAACCTCGCCCAAGTCACCACGTTAAACGAAGAGAAAGCCCGGGATTACCTGGAATCCATCCGTTGGCCAAACGGCCCGGTTTGCCCTCATTGCGAGTCTCAGAGCGTGGTCAAGCTCCAGGGTAAGTCGACCCGGCCGGGCGTCTACAAGTGCAAGAATAAAGAGTGCCGCAAGCAATTTACGGTCACGGTCGGCACCGTCTTTGAGCGGTCGCACATCCCGCTACGCAACTGGGTCATCGCCTTCCATATGATGGCCAGCAGCAAAAAAGGCGTCTCGGCCCATCAGATTCACCGTAGCGTCGGCTGTACTTACAAGTCCGCTTGGTTCATGTGCCACCGGATTCGCCATGCGATGGAGCAAGGGCCGGTAGATGGTCCAAAGCTTTCAGGCATTGTCGAAGTCGACGAAACATACGTCGGCGGTAAGCCCCGTGGGGGTGCTAAGGGCCGCGTCGGGCGTGGCACCAAGAAAGCCCCGGTAGTGGCCCTTGTGCAGCGAGACGGCGAGGTACGGACGATTGCCGTCAATCGGGTTACCGCCAGCAACCTGAGCAAGCACGTCGAAAAGTACGTCGATCCGAAGTCGCGGCTCATTACGGACGAGTTCCGCAGCTATACCAAGCTCGGTCGCCGCTTTGAGCAGCACGACGTAATAAAGCACAAGCTCGGCCAGTACGTCCAAGGGGATGTGTACACGAACACCGTCGAAGGCTTCTTTGCCCTCATCAAACGGGGTGTCTACGGGACGTTTCATCACGTGTCCAAGAAGCATCTTCAACGCTATCTGGACGAATTCGCTTTCCGCTACAATCAGCGCAAAACGTCCGACGGGACGCGGCGGGAAACCGCGTTGCGGGCCGTCGAGGGTAAGCGATTGACCTACCGTTAGCCTGATTGACGGCCAGGAATTGCTCTCATCTGAATCGCCGTAGTAGAATATACTCAAACGCTACTACGCGACCATATTTGATCCTATACTGGGTCGACTATCCCACTCCTCTTGCCAGTGTGAGGCATGGAACTCGTCCAGGAAAATATCGTTCTCACGGCCCGGCATGTCAACGTCCATATCTTCACGCAGATATGGCTGCATCATCAAGGCATTGTTCTTGAGAATGAATACGCCGCGCCGATGATATTCACGCCCGCGATCATTCAGATCGTGACGCCTCAATTTCAAATGACGGTTGTCGAAGAGCGAATTCAATTTGTGCCACTGGGCGAAGAACCTGCCAGAGCACAATTGATCCTTGATCGCCTAGGGCGTCTAGTTAATGCACTTCCGCATACGCCATATCAAGCACTCGGATTAAACTTCAGTTGGCATCATACGCCGACGCCTACCGCGCCAATTGAAGTGCTGGGGCGGCGATTGTTCTTAAAGCAAGATAGCGCCCTAGCCCATGCTTTTGACGGCAACGACGCTAAGTTCGGCGCGTACTATAGC
The DNA here is from genome assembly GCA_036490175.1 of Pirellulales bacterium. Taxonomy (NCBI): domain Bacteria; kingdom Pseudomonadati; phylum Planctomycetota; class Planctomycetia; order Pirellulales; species Pirellulales bacterium. The sequence continues at coordinate 6,972 of DASXEJ010000072.1, forward strand.
AAAAATGTCTTCGGCGGGTTTCGCTGCAAACTGTCGACTCTTCCGATCGACGTACTTCAGGAAGACGGCTCGACTCAGGAAAGGCTGCAATTCTCATTTAACTACCATTTGGCGGCCGCTACACCTGACGAAATCGTAGGTGCCCTTGGTCACTGGGATGAAGCAAAGCGACATGCGCACGCACTGATTGCGTCAATTGAGGACGTAATATGACGAGACTCGCAGGTGCGCTTCTTGATGAGGAGCGATCGTCGCTTACTTTCAATGAGGTCAATCGCATTGCATTTGGTCAGGTTGAGGCCAGCATACGTGCGTCTGCGATCGCATTAGTACCTGCCTCGGGTGTATATTCTCCGACGATCAACATACCAACCGAAGATTTACAACGTGCATATGTGAAACTGCAAGCTTCGCTGGCTACAATGCGTTCCAATTATGTCATCACGGCAGGACAAGTCGCGGCCACATTCGATTTCACCATCGACATATTTTCCGTGGATGCATTTCTCGCAGTACTATACAGATTCGCTCGATCTGGACAGATAAGCCCTGGAATTCAGCATATCTTCAAAAGCTTGAATAAACTGCTGCAATATGGGCAATTCAATACATGTGACGAGGTATTCGACGCCGTAGATGTCAACATGCTCCAAACGGACCATCTACTTTCCTTTTTAACAATAAGTCGTGCCGGTCGTGCAACCCTTAAAAACCGCTGTGCATATCGTAATAGAGCATGGCAAAGGATTGCTGCGATTCATGGTCGGCCTATGGCGACGAGGCTCCTTGGAACAGAAATCGCCAAGGCTTGATCGGCTGTGCTTTTGCGACCAGATGCGGCAAGAGGATGTGGCCGATCTGGCTATCGCAATTTCAGAGTTGCCAGATCAGCATTCCGCGATTTTTTGGAGATCACCGAATCTAGGGATATGGTGCTTGCAGTTTGGAGGTCGCATCGAATCGTCTCCAGTGGGTGACGAGAATTTTGCGTGGGCGATTCCTCCTGATATGCATGCGTTTGAAATTCGGCAGATTCGAGAGCTATGTGATCTAATATCGCAGGCCGTCTCGATCACCAATGCACCTCATTACAGCTTCGCACCGTCACGCGGCAGTTTATTCTATGGCATTGGAGTTGATGTTTATTTCGTCGCCGGCCACGGGGCAACCGGCCTTACGTGCGCCACGTTTGTTCTTGCGATTCTTAACTGCCTGGAAAACTATGAACTGATTGACTTAGATACTTGGCCACCCGCAACTTCGGCAGACATCGCTGAGCGATCGAAGCTTATTGCGAGAGTGTCCGGCATTTGGGACGTGACCCAACTTGTGGCCGAGATAAACTCACCGCGCCCGATGCCCTCTCATCTTGTCGGCGCATGCCTTTTCGGAAATTCGCGGGTGGACTACGAACGCGCTGACAATGCGGCAACATTGGTACGATCTAACCTTCATGACTACTATGTTCGTTCCGGCCTCAAGCTTTAATCGTCTAAATTGAGCAGAGTGCGATAATGGTCAATCTTAAGCCCATCTCCCTAAAGCCCCTCACGGCCGCTCAGGCGCTACGCCATGCCATGACGGTTGCTGCCCCTGAACACGATCCGCCAGCGCCCAAGGCCAAGAAGAAGGGGACTAAGAAGGCGCCGAAGAAGTGAGCGTGATATGACGTTTGTCCGAAGATGCCCGATTTGCTGCGAAGTGCTTATTCCGGTCCAAGATCTTAATGGCCGAATTAGGTATCAATGCGAAACTGAGCTTTGCCTATATAACTTTCGCAAGCAAACGTGTCCTGCGTGCGGAAGCCAGATCGCGGCCATGCGGCGGAAGGAGAAGGGGCTATGGCTGTACGAAGTGACCTGCGATCGCGGGCATAAATGGACAATTCAAGGTAAAGAAGCCTGACCTACCACTTGCGGTAGATGGTTTGTTAAGTATACAATTCCCACGCCCGTTTATGGTATCCGATGCCTGCGGAAATCGCAACTGCGAGAAGAATCGCGGGGTGGGTCGACGGAGCATTCGTCATGCAGACGGCGCTCGACGTAACATGCCAACTAGCACAGTCGCCAACAGACGGCCGTAGCGAGTCCCTCGATTCAATTTTGAACTGGCGGCAGTTCGCGTAATTAACATGCCCGCTAACGAAAACGACCCGCTGACAACGTTTGTCAACGGGTCGCATCCAGTGGGCGATACAAGACTCGAACTTGTGACCCCTAGCTTGTCGAGCTAGTGCTCTAACCAACTGAGCTAATCGCCCTGCATGGACCACCTAACCGGTGCCGGAACTGCGGCGGTCGCAATCGTACAGTTCTGGGCCCACTGCCGCCAAACTGGCTGCTGGCTGTGCCCGGGTACTTGTCGTAGGCACCGCCAAATCTGACGTGCGGCGGCCCGGCCGTCAAGGGTTGTCGCCGCAGCTGTCCGCCGTCAGCCGTTAGGAGCTGTAGCGATTGCGTTGTTCGGGTCAGGTTTTCCCCTTGGTCATCGTGCCCAGATATCGCAAGCCCTAGGGCGAGGGCGATCGGGCGAACTTCCCCGGCCGGAAGTCTGTCTTGTTCGGATAGCGGTCCATCTTATACTTTGCGGTCATATGCCTTGCGGTCGTATTTGCGACGTCCCCTGTATCGACGTCCCGGCACGCGCGGTAACTCATTCAGGCGGCTCCCGCTAGCAACTTGGACGCATCGCGTACGCTTGGCTGCTTATCAAGTCGTGCGAGCCGGACGGGCTGCTTCCAAATGCCTGGCAACGACGCCCCGATGGTCGAAGCCAGTCCTGTCGCCATCCGAGCCGGTTAGGTAATCCATGCTTAAGGTAAAACTGCCCGACGGCAGCATCCGCGAATACACACGTCCCGTCCGCCCGATCGACGTGGCCGAGGAAATTGGCCCGCGGCTGGCCAAGGCCACGCTGGCGGCCGAAGTCGATGGCCAGGTGGTCGATACAGTGACACCGCTGCCGGCTCAGGGCGAGGCATCCCTCAAGTTGCTGACGCGCAAAGACCCCGAAGCCCTGCGGATCATGCGCCATTCGTGCGCGCACGTCATGGCGCGGGCCGTGATGCGTTTGTTCGAGGGAGTGCAACTGGCGTTTGGGCCGACGATCGACAACGGTTACTACTACGATTTCGATCTGCCGCACAAGCTGAGCGAGGAGGACTTCCCCAAGATCGAAGCCGAGATGGCCAAGATCATCAAGCAGGACGAGGCCTTCGAGCGGATCGAGGTGCCGCGGGCCGAGGCCGTAAAGATTTGCAGCGATCTGGCCCAGACGCTCAAGGTCGAGCACATCGAGACAGGGCTAGCCGATGAAAAGGAATTGTCCTTCTACCGCCAGGGCGAATTTCTCGATCTCTGCCGCGGCCGGCATATTCCTAGTGCCGGCGCCATCGGGGCGTTCAAGTTGTTGAGCGTTGCTGGCGCGTATTGGAAAGGGGATTCCAGCCGGCAGCAATTGCAACGTTTGTATGGCACGGCTTGGTTCACAAAGGAAGAACTGGAAACCTATCTCGCCCAGGTCGAAGAAGCCAAACGCCGCGACCACCGCGTACTGGGCAAGCAATTGGAACTGTTCGCAGTCAATCCGATCGTGGGCCAGGGATTGATTCTGTGGCTGCCGCGCGGCGCCGTCGTGCGCGGCCAGATGGAAGCCTTCGTACGTGATGAGCTGATCAAGCGCGGCTACGACCCCGTCTATACTCCCAATATCGGCCGCGTCGAGCTGTATCAAATCTCGGGCCACTACCCGTACTACGCCGACAGCCAGTTCAAGCCGATCGAGATGGAAGAGGGCGAGCGGTATCTGCTCAAGCCGATGAACTGCCCGCACCACATCATGATCTACAAGTCGAAGCCGCGCAGCTATCGCGAGTTGCCCGTCCGTCTGGCCGAGTTCGGCACCGTGTACCGCTACGAAAAATCGGGCGAGCTGGGCGGGATGACCCGCGTACGCGGATTCACCCAGGATGATGCCCATATTTTTTGCACCGAAGAGCAGGTCGGCGACGAGTTCCGCCAGTGCATCGAAATGGCCCAGCACGTGCTGCGCACCCTAGGACTGGACGATTACCGGGTACGGCTGGGCTTCCGCGATCCGAGCAGCGACAAATACGTTGGCAAGCCTGAGAGTTGGGCCAAGGCCGAGGCCGCCATCGAGAAGGTGGCCCGCGACATGAACCTGCCCGGCTGTACGCCCGAGCTGGGCGAAGCCGCGTTCTATGGCCCGAAGGTCGATTTCGTGGTGACCGATTGCATCGGCCGGGAATGGCAATTGGGCACGGTGCAGTTGGACTACAACCTACCCAGCGAAGAACGATTTGGCTTGGAATACATCGGCGCGGACAACAAGGCGCACCGCCCGGTGATGATCCATAGGGCTCCCCTGGGCTCGCTCGAGCGATTTATCGGCGTTTTGATCGAGCACTTCGCCGGGGCGTTTCCGTTGTGGCTGGCGCCGGAGCAGGTTCGCGTGCTGACCGTGACGCAAAAATCCGAGGACTACGGCCGTGACGTCGAACGGCAATTGCGCTCGGCCGGTCTGCGAGTGACGGGGGATTACCGGGCCGAAAAGCTGGGGGCCAAGATCCGCGATGCCCAGTTGAAGCTCATTCCCTACATGCTGGTCGTCGGAGAACGGGACGCCGCGGAAGGGAAAGTCTCGGTGCGGGATCGCCTCGAGGGGGATCTAGGCGGGATGTCGCTGGCTGCCGCCATCGAAAAGCTGCAAAGCGAAGTAACCGCCCGAACGATCCGCCAGGTCGTTAAAACCTCGGCCGGACTGGGAGAACGGGGCGGATCCAACGAGTATTGAACTAGGACGCCGCGAGCGGCCGCATGGGCTAGGCTTTATAGGTAGCCATTCGTCCAGAACCGGCCCGCCAGCAGTTGACTGTGTGCTGACGGGCGAGATACTAAGATTTGCTATCGTCTGCCACGGTTGCCAATCTCTCAGAGAGCAGCCGGCGGTTGTTGAGTTTCAAAGACCCTAATGGAGGACAATTCCGATCGAAAAGTCACAGCGTATGAACGAACAGATCCGCATCACACCAGTGCGGGTCATTTCTGCCGAAGGAGAACAACTGGGGATCATTCCGACCGAGCAAGCGCTGTCAGCGGCGCGCGAAGCCGGATTGGATCTTGTCGAAGTAGCTCCCAACGAGCGGCCGCCCGTCTGCCGCATCATGGATTTCGGCAAATTCAAATATCAGCAGAAGAAACGACTGCATCGCAGCCAGGCTCACCACAGCAAGATCAAAGAGATCCGCGTGCGCCCGAAAACGGGCGACCACGACATCGGCGTGAAGGTGACGCGAGCGCGCGAATTCTTGACGCACAAAGACAAGGTGATCGTCTCGGTCGTCTTCCGTGGCCGCGAGTTGGCCCACGTGGAAGAGGGACAGCGGGTCATCAAGCAGGTCTTGCAAAGCTTGGAAGATATCGGCAAGGTCGAATCGCCTCCTAGCCAACAAGGCCGGCGCATCACCTGCATCCTCGCGCCCAAGTAGCAGCAGCCAACCAACCGTTCGGCTGCGATTCGTATTCATGTAAGGCACTGCGGAACCATCCCGCCGCGCCGCTGGGCAGGCTCGTTCTTGCAGTCTGGCTTACCTACGCAAGCGCCTTGCGCACCGCGGCACGCATTTTGTCCAAGCCTGTGCGTGCCACCAACAGCGCATCCTGATTCCAATACTCGCGATTGAACAACTCCAGCGACAAGGCGCCACGGAAGCCGATGTCACGCAACGTCTGCAGGATTTCGTTCAGCGGCGCAATGCCATCGCCCGGAAAGATCCGCTGCGCATCGCTGATCTCGCTGCGCGGCGGGGCGGCTGGATAGTCGTTGAAATGAAAGACGTGCATGGCGTTGCCGTTCAAGAGCTTCAAGCCCGCGATCTGTGAGCCCCCTTTGTAGAGGTGATACACATCGGGCAGGATGCAGGCGCCCGGTTGGCCGCAATCGATCGCCACTTGGGCGGCCTCGCCAAGCTTGCCGAGGGTCTTGGAAAAGCCCCACACCTCGACCTGCGGAACAACACCGAGCTTTGCGCCCAAGGCCACCAGTTCTCCGTAGCGTTCGGCGGCTTTTGCCAGGTCGAAGCCTGCGATATCGGTCGCGCCGGCGGGTGGAGCAGCCAATCGACGGCCACCAATCGCCGCGACGAGTTCCATATTGCGTCGCGCTTCTTCGAGGGCTTTCGCCCGGCGCGCGTCATCATCAACGATCCAGTCGAAGAAGCCGATGACGCTTTCGACGCTCAGACCATTTTCCCGCAGACGTTTGCCCAAATCGGACAACGAGCCTCCTTGCTTGACGTACGCGTCGATTTCACGAATCCAGGGCTCAATGCCTCGGTAACCGGCCCGGGCCACGATGTCGATTTCCTCGACCAGCCCCAGGTTCTGGCCGCGGATCGTACTGGTGTTCATGCAGTACAGAAATGGCTCTTTGTCGGATTCAGTTTTCGATGGCGCGGCGGCAGTACGCTCGGCTGCGAGCGCAGCCGAAATGGCGGCGCCAACGGCCACCCCGGTTTGGGCAAGCATGGTGCGACGTCTCACAGGGCGATTCAAGTACCAATCCTCCTCAGATCAAATCAATACACAAAGCAATTTCCAGCCACGGAGAGCACCGAGGACACGGTGAGTGACGGGATAAGCGGACCATCGAACCTCGATACTCCTCGCAATTGCGCGTACTAGTTACCGTCTCTGCGTTCTCTGTGAACTCGGTGGCAAAATGTTCTCTTTGAAATCGCATCAACCTTGGCTGCCGTCGACTTCAAGGCACGTCTTTGACTGGCTTATGTTCGAACACCTTATCAATAAAGCCGTATGCCTCGCGCCGTACATCGGTGGGAAAGTCGTGCCCACAATCGGGGTAGCGCGCCTGTAGTTGATCGGGGGCGCCGAGCAGCTTGTAAATTCCCGCCGCCGCGGCAATCCCCTTCTTCACGCCTGCCACGTCAAAATTATTGTCGTGGAGCGGCGAGTTCGAGAAAAAGGCCCGTGGGGCCAAGGCCGCCACAACTTCGTAGAAGTCGAATGGCACACGGTCTGCGTCGAGCCCATACGCATCGCGCAGTCGCGGCATGTAGCGATCGCTAGTCCAGCCGGCGATTTTGCCTTCGTAGTAGTCATGAAAAGGGGTCCAGCCGCAGCTTGAGACGATGACCTTCAATCGTGAGTCGAATACGCCCACGAACATCGCGTTGTGTCCACCCAGCGAATGCCCGATGGCGCCGATCCGCTCTGCATCGACATCGTCGCGCGCGGTAAGCAGGTCCACACAACGCATATGATTGAAGATGCCCTTCATGGTGCCAGACTGATAGCGGTCTGCCTGAAAATCATATCCCTGCGAGTCACCGAACGACGGGTAGTCGGGAGCGAGCACCACATACCCGCGGGCAGCCAGTTCCGCGGCATAAGGACGGCTGGTCGGGGCACCCAGGCCCGCGGTATCCCCTTTGCCCACGGTGGCCGTCTGGTGCAAAGCCAAGAGGGCAGGCAAGCGCAGTTCCGCGGCGGTTTTGGTCCGCAGCGCATCCGGCAAAAACAAATAGGCGGTAATGCGGTTGCCGTCGCCCGAGTCGAACGAAATCGTCTGCCGACGCGCGCCGTTTTCCTGCACCTCGTCAGTGGTGCGAATATCCAAAGGTGGCAGCTTTCCACGGTCGGGCAATGGCCCCATCGCCTGTTGCATGCCTGCGAGTATATGCCGTCGGCGGATGGCCCAATCATCCTTGGATGCGATCGGGTGCGTCTGGCCCTGGTCATCCAGGTAGATCTGCAAGTTTGCATGATCCGGATACACCGGCGCGCGCGGCTCCTCGCCGCCCCGTGCCGAGCAGGCCAGCGTGAGAATTACTGCGGCCGAACTGAAAATGCGAACCATGAAGTAATCTCCGCAGCCCAGATTGAGTAGCTGCGCCGTGATGCCCGAGGAAAATGTCAGCGACGAGTGTACCGCGCCGGGGTCGAGAAATCTGCGGCACGGAACTGGCGGTCAGAGGCCGCCCATGGGTCGCTTAACGACACCACAATCGCCGCGCGCCCCATAGGCAAAGCAGGCCCAGGAGGCACAAAACGCCCGAGGCAGGTTCCGGAACATTAGCGCCACCGGTGCCTCCGGATCCTCCGCCGCCGGAGCCGAGCCCCGTCCAGTGCGAGGCGACGAAGTTGATGTCGAGCCCATTGACCACCCCGTCGCCATTCACGTCGCCGGCGGGCCCAGCGGTGAGCCAATGTGACGCAATGAGGTTGATGTCCAGACCGTTGACGATCCCATCACCATTGGCGTCTCCGGGCACCGGATCGAGCGCAAGAATCTGGCTAATGTAGGCAGACATATCGGCAATGATCGTCGTTTCGCCAAATGCCGCCGTAAACTGCTGATTGCTATTCGGGTAGGGCTGCCCGCCGACAGGGACGACACCCTCGATCATGCCGGCCAAAACCCACAGCGATCCGACTTTCTCGAAGACTGCGCCGCCTGAGTCACCATTGGTCGCCTGAAATTCACTCGTTAGCGCGGTGCCGCCTGCACTCGGCAAGTTTTGATCGAACTGGGTCGTGAACGCTTGCACGTATTTCGTATTCAAACCGGTCCCCCCCAGGCTGTAGGTTTGATTAACGTCGGCGACCTGATTGTTCCCCCAACGCATGACCTCCGGACCTGCCGTGATATACCCCGTGTGCATAGCAAGCGCTTGCGTCGTCGTTTGCCACATCGGCGCGCTGTTATCCCAAAAAGTTTGGGTAGCCGAGCGGTCAACGCCGCGGCCGATGCCCACGACTGTTGCGCCTATGGCAGGGGTAGACGACGAGAGCGTCAAGTTAGGCAGATTCGGAGCACCGAATGGCGAAGTGGTGGTGTCGATCTTGAATATCTCCAAATCGCTTGTTGAGCCCGCCTGGGGACCGACTGTGTTTTTCAGAATCACGCCGGAATTCGTTACCGGCTGATACGTCGCGGTATCGAGCTGCCCGGCAACGGTCCGGTCGGGAAATGTCAGCGTTGTTGTCGAGCCTTGAGTATGGCTGGCCGTAAGGACCCAGCCGTTGCCCAGATAAATGGCCGACGCATCCCCATAGTTCCCGACGTTATAAAAACCGGGATCATCGCTGGGGGGAGTTATGTTGACCGTGGCGTCACTCGACGTTGCGAACGCCCCGGCAACGATGACGGCCTGCGCGTCTCGACAGAGGTAACTCGAAATCGCGCTCGCGACCAACGCAAAGACAACACACGATCGGTAACCTGGCATCCGCATGAACCTCGAGCGCGATAAATCGAACGATTAAGACGGGACCGGGGCGTGTCGCTGTTACACGCCCGAAAAACGTCGCGCCGAAGGCGATTTTGGCAACGTCTTGGCCGCGCAGCTCCCCTGCAAGGAATTGCTAGCTCCGGCAAAGCGGCTACACCCTCTCTCCTTCCCCCAAGATTGACAGTACCGAATGCGCGGAACGGAATCAAGGAAACGTGCGATATTTCTGCGGGCAAAGGCTGGCTTGGGGAAGGCACGCGCGTTCTTAACGCCCATCCGCGGGCTACGCAGCAAGGGACTAATCCAGCCCCCCCTCCGCAGGAGGATCACCGCGACGGGCTACCTTGCTGTGGGGCGCAGTTGCCTCGCCCTTAGTCGCGGCCTCGGCGCGGATTCTGTCGAGGAACATTCGCATCTCAGCGGGCAAGGGCGACTCGTATTCCATGATCCGCCCGTTCTGTGGATGGCAGAACCCCAGCAGACCAGCGTGCAGCGCCAGCCGCGCTGGAGTCGGATTTGAAACGCCCTGTCGGCGCGACTGTTTCCCATAGACTTTGTCACCGCAGACCGGATGCCCCTGTTCCGCTAGATGAATCCGTATCTGATGGGTACGCCCCGTCTCCAGCAGACACTCGACGAGCGTGAAACCCGGCACGTACTCCAGCGGCTTGACGTGCGTCACGGCGCGCTTACCGACATCTTGTTGCGATGTGGAACCGCGCCGGCCGTCGCCTCGATCCGGTACCAAATTCGTTTCGATCGTCTGCTCCTCGATGCGACCGGACACGATTGCCCAGTAAATCCTGCGGATCGTGTGCTCGCGAAATTGTCGGCCCAGTGTTGTCTCGGCCTTGACGTTGCGTGCGAACACCATCAGGCCACTGGTCTCTCGATCCAAGCGATGCACGGCACGTACCGGACGGGACTTTGCTCGCCCGTCGGGACTACGGTTCAAACGGGCCAACAGCCGAGGGAGTAATTCCGTTAGTGTCGGCTGATGCTGCCGGCGGGCCGGCAGCAGGTGCTCGTCGGGATGGCGGATGGACGTCATGCCGCTGGGTTTCTCGACCACGACCACGTCGTCGTCGAGATAGCGAATGATCACGTCTTTCTCGGTCACCGCCGCTGGCAAGGATTGCGTCAACAGTTTAAGCACTTGCCCAGTCTTCAGCCGCTGATTCCCGTCGATCGCCAGGTTGCCATCCACAAGTATCCGACGCGACCGTAGCAATTGCCGAACTTGCGACCAACTGTTGCCCGGCTGCCAACGGCGCAAAACGGCCTCCAGCGTCTGCTGCGACAGACTGTCCGGAACATGAAATACTTCAGATCGAGGTGCGGCCATGGGCTCAATAAGACTCCCCGCCGGGGCTGTCGTCACCGTCACTCATATTATGGTACTGAGGACGACGCGGCCCAAGAACTGGGCCGCAACGGTGGGCCCAAAGACGATCGTCCCGCTCCATCGGTCCAAGTCCGCCACTGATCGCGACGGCAGCGCAAACGCCGTGGACCGCTAAGCACGCGTCAGCTCGTGGAATCGCTCTTTCAGGCGACGCGTCACGGGGCCAGGCTCACCTGACCCGATCGAGCGCTGATCGACTTTGACGACCGGAATCACTTCGGCGGCCGTGCCGGTCAAAAAGCACTCGTCGGCCACGTATACGTCATGCCGCGTGAGCGGTATCTGGCGTACCACGATGCCGGCCTGCTCGGCCAATTCGATCACGGCTTGCCGTGTAACCCCTTCCAAAATGCCCGCATCCGTTGGGGGCGTGGAAATCACGCCAGACTGGACGAGGAATATGTTGTCTCCAGTGCACTCGGCCACTTCCCCCTTGTGGTTCAGCATCAGAGCTTCGATACAGCCGGCCTGCAGACCCTCGATCTTGGCCAGAATGTTGTTCAGATAGTTAAGCGACTTGATGCGGGCATTGAGGGCCGCCGGATGATTGCGCTGCGTACTGGCAGTGACAATCTCGAGACCTTTCTCGTACAGCTCGGGCGGATAGAGCTGGATCTTATCGGCGATGATTATGATTTGTGGATCGCTGGTACGATTCGGATCGAGCCCCAGGCTGCCAGCACCTCTCGTCACAACCAACCGGATGTAAGCGTCGGTGAGGTTATTTACCGAAAGCGTCTGCTGGACCGCTTCGATCAAGGCCCGCTTGGCCATGGGGATCTCGAGCCAAATCGCCTTGGCCGAATCGTAGAGACGGTCGATATGCTCCGCCAGGCGAAAGACCTTGCCGCCGTAGCTGCGCAAGCCCTCGAACACGCCATCGCCATAGAGCAGGCCATGGTCATAGACGCTGATTTTGGCGTCTTCTTTGTCGTACAGGCGACCGTTGATAAAGATCTTGAGCGACATGCAAATCGCAACCGCCCAAGGAAGTGCAGTCGCGCCTTTCTCGACACCTTAAAGGGTAACAGCCCGACGAATCGTCAGGCGCCCTCGACCCGACCCTCGCATAGTCGCACGATGCGATCCGCCTCTTCGGCGATCGCCAAGTCGTGCGTCACCATGACTATAGTGAGGTTCTGTTGGGTGTTCAAGGTTCGCAAGATGCGGAGGATTTCCCGGCCGGTCGCACGATCGAGATTCCCCGTCGGCTCGTCGGCCAGCAAAACTTGTGGTTGCAGCACCAATGCCCGTGCGATCGCGGCCCGCTGCATCTCTCCTCCCGAGAGCTCGCGCGGCCTGTGCTTCAGACGATGGTCCAAACCGACCATGGTGAGCAACTCCCTCGCATCCTGGATGTGCCTGCGCCGCGCGCGCCAGTAACTCCACACACCACAGGCAATCATCGACGGCGCCAGCACGTTTTCCAACGTACTCAGCTCGGGCAGGAGGTGATAGAACTGGAAGATCATCCCAAATTGCCGATTCCGTAGCACATCGCGACGCTTGGGCGGCTGGTTGTCGATACGCTGGCCGTCGAAGCGCACCTCGCCCGCGTCCGGCCCGTCGAGCAGCCCCAGCAAGTGCAGCAGCGTGCTCTTGCCCGAGCCACTGGACCCAATGATTGATACGAACTCGCCCGGCTGGACGTCGAAGTTGACCTCCTTGAGGACAGGGATCGTCACCTGCCCTTTGCGATAGCTCTTGCTCAGCGCGACGGCCTGCAACCGCGGTGGCGCGATCGACGATAGGTCGGAACCGATAGGCCGGCTTGCGTAGTGGGGGCTGCCTGCCGTCTGCACGATCGGGCGAATGTTGGCCTTGGCTAAAGACGGGTTACTCATACCGAAGCGCCTCCACGGGATGTAAGCGGGCAGCGCGGCGGGCAGGCAAGACGCTCGCGAGCACCGCTATTATGAGTGAGCCCAACACGATCCAAGCGACCGTCTTCGGATCGACAATCGTGGGGATTTGCTGAAAGTAGTAAATGGCCGGGTCGAAGACTTCTTGTCCGGTGATCATCCCCAGCACGTCGGCAATCTCGTTAATGTATTTGACAAACAACAGGCCGATCGTCATGCCAGCCCCCGCGCCGACGATTCCCAGCGACAGTCCATAGCCCAGAAAGATCCCCAGGATCCCACGGCGCGAGGCGCCCAGGGCCTTGAGAATGCCGATGTCGCGCGTTTTCTCGACGACAATCATGAAGAATATGGCCAGAATGCCGAAACCGGCAACGAAGATGATCATGAACAACAGCACGTTCAGGATGGCCGTTTCCATCTGCACTGCCGCGAGCAGTGGGCCCTGCTTATCGCGCCAGGTCGACACGCTGAACAGTTGCGGGGCAAAGGCAGCCCGCAGCTTGTCGCGCACCAGCTGACCATCCGCACCCGGCTTGAGCTTGATTTGAATGCTGTTGGCGTAGCCCACTTTCGTTTCGGGATCGAACATGCCGCGATATTGCTGCAAAACTTCAATCGGCACGAAAACAAAGTTGGCGTCATATTCGCTCATCTTGCTTTCATACAGATCGACGACCGTAAACGAGGCGTGCGTGACATCCGGTGGCGTACCCGCGGTGGGAAACGACAACCGCACGTCGTCGCCGGGCAGTCGCAGGAATCGATCGCGCCCGGTCCCATCGCGATAATTCGCCAAGGCGATTCCGATCACGACGCCGGTATGTTGCTGCGTCTCCGGATCGAACGTTTCGGTGGCCTGCGGATGCCGATCGAAGGGATTGACTGTCGCCCCCCCCGCCGCGGCAGGGCCTGCCGAATGGTTATTTGTGTCAGCAGTCTCCCCGTCGCTGTCCATGGCCTCATTGTGGACGACATTCAATTCCGCATTGCCCAATTCAGCCACCTCGCCGCCTGCAGGATCCGCCCGAGTCGGTGTCGGGATGCGGTCAGCGTCGTCCGCGTGGGATTCGGCAGGCAACGCCGGCTCAAGCGACGTCACTTCCCCATCCGCAGTCTGCTCTAACGCGGGTGCCTCGGCAGCCGCAGTCGAACCACGTAGTGGGTTGGGGTCGTTCACGGCCGTCTTCGACGGCACCGATCGGTAGGGAGTTTGCCTCTGCGCATCGTCCCAGGCGCCTTCGCCGGAAACGGGCGTGACCGCTGCTACGTCAGCCGACCCATAGCTATCCTTAGGGGCTCGTTCTTCGAGCAAAGGTGCCTCGGTGGGCGTGAATTGTGCCGGGGCCTCGAATTGTGGTGTCGCACTCGCTTGCGGCGTGCCGTGATCCTCAACTCGATCGGCCTTGGGGCGCATCGATTCGATGAGCCGGTCGCGTTCGACCCACTTATGGCGATGCGCCCAGCCTGCCTCGGCCATTTCGGTTCGTGGCGGTGCCTCGGCGCCGGCCTGGTGGTCCTGGACGTCGTAACCGCTTTCGCGCAGTTCAAAGCTGATGCGCTCGCGATTCGCAGGATGCTGCAAGTAGTGGCAAAAATCGCCAACCTGGCTTTGCGTGCGCTCGTCGATCCCGATCAATTGCACAGGCCGGGTGATCGAATTGCCGTTAAAATCATAGTTGAGCAATGCCGGCACGACGACCGTCGGAGTCATGCCCTCGATGTACTCCCCAGCCACCTGGCGAATCTGCTCCATGTGCCAGTCTGGGTCGTAGAAGCCGCTCAGACCGTTTGACTCGAACACGATGTCGGAGAGAATTCCATGAATCCGCTCCTGCATTTCGTGACGAAAGCCCTCCATCACGCTGTTAACGACGATCATCGTCGCCACGCCCAGCGTCACGCTGATGATCGAGGCCAAGGCGATCCAGCGGGTTCGCAGGTATCGCCAGCAGAGTAACAACTTATACATGCTCAATCCTTTGAGCTGTTAGGGACGCACAACGTGCGTCAGGTGGTTTCCGGTCGCAGCAGAGGAAACAGAATCACGTCGCGAATCGATTGGCTGTTCGTCAGCAGCATGACCAGGCGATCGATGCCGATACCCATGCCGCCGGCCGGCGGCATGCCGTAACGCAAGGCGCGGAGGAAATCCTGGTCCATCTTGGCCATCGAGTCCTCTTCGGATTGTCCGGCCAGCTGGGTATTGAACAGCTCCTTTTGCAGGTCCGGGTCGTTCAACTCGGTGTAGGCATTGGCCAATTCCATGCCTTCGACCACAAGTTCGAATCGCTCGGCGACGGCCGGATTCGTGGTTTTACGCTTGGTCAGCGGGCAAATGCTGGCCGGGTAGTCTGTAACGAAGATCGGTCCTTTAAGCTGGTCCTCGACCTTGGCCTCGAAAACCTCGCTCTTGATCACGTCGGCATGCTTGCCCGCAGTTTCGATGTGCAGCGATGCAGCGAACGACTTTACGGCAGCTTCGTCGGTCGCCTTTACGCCTGTGTGCTCGGTAAACAACTCGTCGTAGGTCTTGCGCGCGAAAGGCGGAGTGAAATCGACCACCTTATCGCCCCAGGGCAACTGTAGACCTTGTCCCGTGGCGCGTATTGCGTCGAGAATGATCTTCTCGGCCAGGTCCATCATCGTACCGTAGTCGCCGTAAGCCCGGTAAACCTCGAGCATCGTAAACTCGGGATTGTGCCGTTGGCTGATGCCTTCGTTGCGATACACACGGCCGAGCTCGTAAACGCGCTCGATTCCGCCGACCAACAACCGCTTTAAGTGTAATTCCAAGGCGATTCGCAAATAGAGCGGAATATCGAGCGCATTGTGATGCGTCTTGAAAGGGCGTGCCGCGGCGCCGCCGGCAATCGAGTGCAGCGTCGGCCCTTCCACCTCGACGTAATCTTCGCCGGCCAACGTCTGGCGTATCGAGTGCACAATCTTGGTGCGGCGCAAGAACCGCTCCAGCGATCCGTCGGTGTGGATCAGATCCAGGTAACGTTTGCGCTGCCGCTGCTCGGGATCGGTTAGCCCATGATGCTTTTCCGGATGCGGCTCGACACTCTTGGTAAGAAAGAACAGCTTGTCGACGAAGATCGTCAACTCGCCGGTCTTGGTATTCTTCAACTCTCCTTCGACGCCGATCAAATCGCCCAGATCAAAACAATCGGCCAACGCCCAATTCTCTTCGCCAACTTGAGCACGGCCGATCAACAACTGGATTTGTCCCGTCCAATCGCGAATATTGGCAAAGATCAGCTTTCCCGCGCGGCGCTGCAAGACGATACGGCCGGCGGCGCGGACGCGGGGTCCGCTTTGGCTGGGTGCTTCGCCTTGGATTTCCGCAGAACGATTACGGATGTCCCCCAGGCTTTGATGGTTATCGAAGCGTTGCCCCCACGGATCGTGTCCGAGCTCGCGAATCTTGCGCAACTTCTCCCGGCGCGCAGCCTCGTGCAGAGAGTGGTCGCCCGCGGAATCATCTTGCGATCGGTCGCTCATCGCCGCCTGAGACATAAGTGTATTAAGGTTGCTTTCGGTACTGACAGCTGCGTCGTCGCCAAGTTCAGCTGACGCGGTTTCTAACAACAGATAGGCGCTGATCACACGGTCCCGGTGGACAGCCGCCCATTGGGGATCGCGCCGTCGGGCCGTCGTGCACTGGCAATAACTTCAAAGAGTGCAACATTTTAGTAGACCTGCCGCGATGGTCAATGTCAGCTCCGGCGCGGCGCCGGCGAACCAACATTTGACCGAATCGTTGGCCCTGGGCACGACGACAGCCGGGCCCCATCGATGCCTACCTTCCGCAGCTTCCCAATAGCATGCCGCGGTGGCCCCGTCGAACGAGCCTGCCGACGCCGTATAAGCCGAAATCCGTGTACGGATTGGCTTGAGAGTGGCCAATAGCCTTTTATCTTCGCCTGTGGCATACTGACGTGCTGCCGCCAGACGGGGTCGATACTTCCGCATTCGGCGGCCGTTGGAACAGTCGGTTCTCGCAGGTTGCCATTAGAGGTGATGCCATGTCCGGGCGGACCTATGCGCACGCTCCCGGTCGCCGGGACCCATTCCGATTCGTGCCAGCATGCAGAAAATCTGCATGCGTGACAAACGTAGGACTAGTCGGGACCGTCGCGATCACGATGGTGTCGCTCGTGGGCTGCGGAGGTAGCTCGAGCGCGACGCCGCCTCCCGCGGTAGCGGCACAGCAACCCGCTGCCGCGCCGCCGGCTGCGCCCGCTGCCACACCGGTCGCTCCTCAAACGCCCGCTGTTGCGGCAACGACGCCCACCGCACCAGCGCAAGCGGCCCCTGCGGCGGCCAATCCAACGCCCGCAACCAATCCGGCTGGCACGCCCGAAACGCCTGCCGCTGGGGCGGCAACGGCATTGGCTACTCCGCAGGCCTTGCAGGCCCTACCTGGCGTCGGCCGCCTGGGTCTCGGCGGGGGAGGGGGCGACAACGTATCGGCCTGGAAACCAGAAGACTTTCGCAAAGCGCGCATGGATCACGATCCGCGACTAGTCGTGGCCATCGCTGCACTTGGTCCGGCCCGAGCCAGCAGCGACAAGGCGGCAAAATTGCTCATCGAACTTTTCACGGCTCCCGTCGGCGGCGCGCCGGCGGTAGCTGCTGCCCCCCCAATGCCCCCCACCGATCCGGCACAGCCAGCCGCGGCACCTACCGCTACTGCACCCACGGAAGAGACTGTGGTCGCCGCGATTATTACCTCGTTAGGAGCGAATTCCACAGCCGTCGCGCGCACCGCTCTGAAACAACTACTGTTGGGTGAGTTAAAAACCTCGCTGCCTGAAGCAACGGTCACGGGCATGGCCGCGCAGGCGATTTTGAAAAAACCTACGCCGGACGAGCAGGCGATGCTGCTGGCGGCCGTCGGCAACCCAGCTTTGTTGCGTCCCGGAGCGACTGCCGATCCGAATTTGTCGGCGCAGCTTCTGGCCGCCATAGATACAAAAGCCTCGAGCGAGGTGCGCGTGGCGCTGGCCGACCTGGCAGGGCGCAAAAACACGTCCAGCGAGCAGCGCAAGGCCATCGTCGCCTTGCTGTCGAAGCCCGTACCAGTAAACCTTGCGGCGCAGGCACGCTTGTTCCGCAGCAGCAAAACTGACAAGGCCACGAAGCTGGAATTCGAAAAGCAGTTTGCTACCTATAGCGCTGCAACGGTCGATCACCTGCTGGGACTCGCCTCAGGTCTGCCGACGGGCGAATCGGCTGCCGATGCTAGCGGAACGGCCGGCGAAGCTGCCATGTTGCAGGCGGTGGTCGACAACGTGTGGGGAGAAGAGGTAGTTGCGGGCGTCGAAAGCCAAGCCTCGGACGTGGAGAAGATCTCTGAATTCGCAGATCCGCTCGCGCTCGCGACTTCGGTTCCGATGAAAGACATGCGCACCGTGCTCGGTCAGCTACAGCACGAGCGCTGGAGCGACGGCACCAAGGATATTCATCTCGGTCAACGATTCGGCGACGCGATACACGATCCTGGCATGCTCCTGGTCGTCAAACGCACCCCCCGTAAAGACGCGCCCCCCAAGAAGAAACTAAAGGAGGGTGAGACCCCGCCTCCTCCGCGCCCCACGCGTCAACGGCGCGGCCGCGGCGGCCAACAAAAAGGACCAACCCGCACCCAGAAGGAAGAAACGGCCCGTCACGAGTGGATGCGCGCCACTGAGGACTTCGTGCAGTCGCTGAACGAACGTTTTCTCGCAGCCGCGCGGGCGGGCGCGGGACAGCGACACATGGTGACGCACACTAAATCCGTCGCCAGCAAAAATGCCACGGCTAACTCGGTTTCATCAAAGGCCGGACGGACGGCGACGGAGGCCAACAAAGGTGCCGAGGTACCGAGCGCAGCCGAGCGGGCAGCCCAGTTCCCCTTGGAGTTGCATGAAGGGGCGCGCATTGTCGCAGAGTACCACGTCTCCTGGCCCGAGGATCTGCCCAAGCGATTGCAGAATTCGCAGCTCACGCCGCTAGCGGTTCACTATGTTCGCATGGAAGACACTTCGAGCCTCACCAAGCTGAACACGCACTACCTGACGCAGCTTAAAGGGGTCACGCCGCGACAGCGACCTTACGGCCGCTGGCTGGATTGGATGGGGCAGGGCGTCGAGCGGGGCCAGGCCCGCACCGTGGATGTCGTGTTCACGCGCGCAAAACCTTCCGATGACGAGGAAGAGGACGAGGAGTCGAGCACGCGTCGTGGAGTCGACGAACCCGAGCCGCTGGTCACCGAAATCCTGGTTATCGAGATCCCCGAGTACAAGGTAGCGCCGAGCGAAGATGACGAATCGTCCCCGCCGAAGCCCAAGAGCGCAAAACTCAACACGCTGAAATAACGCGCCAAGCAGTCGCAGTTCCAAGCGACTCTATTGCGCTGGCGCGCGTTTCAACGCGCGCGGCAGGGGGCGGTCTCCTGACTTCTTCGGCTTCGATATTTTTTTTGACGCCTCCGACAGATCGTCAATTTCCGAGCTGTCGTCCGTCGCCTTAAGTTTGTCGAGCCCCGCGTTTAGGATTTTCATAACGCCGGGCAATTCCTCTAAACGTGCGGTTTCTGCCTCGATATCTCGAACTTGCTGGTCGCCGCGCGATTTGACCTCGCGGTAGCGGACGGCATCCGCACCAACTAATTCCAGCCCCGCCATGTTCCGTTCCAACTCGATCAACTTCTCACGTTGCCGGGTTGCAACGGCCCAATTTCGTGCCATGCGCCCGGCCGAACGATCGTCCTGAATCTGCTGAGTGACGCTCAGCAGGAAATCTTGAATCGCATTGGTGCGTTCGACCAAGGTCAAAAATTCTTCCACCTTAGCCTTTGTGGCAGGATCCGTATTGGACAGCTGTTTTTTGGCGTCACTGCTTACACCAGTTTCCGCGGAGTCCGCAGACTCCGAGCCGGCCGAGGTGGACGACGCACCGTCATTACCAACTTTCTCAGACGGTGACTCGGCGACCTCGGGCGTACCCGATATGGTATCCCCCGGCAGAGCAAACGGATTCTCGCTATGTCTCGACGCCGCGGGTGGCGACGTCGTCATACGCGGCGGTGGTGCGTTCACACCAACGCGACGGCGGGGAGTTCGGTCCGCCGGCCTGGGCAACAGCCCGGGCGACGGTTCCGGCGCCTGGGGTGGAGCACCCGTGGCCGGTGTTGAATGGGCGGCGTCATTGTTACCCGTCAACTGACGCAGAAACGCAGCCAGCACGCCTGTGGCTTCGCTCGGCGCCTGGCGTTCCAACTCCGCCTTAATGATCACCGCAACGTCTGGTATCGCTGCCATTCTATTGGTTTCGGTGGTGATCGTCCGTTCTTGCTCTTGCGTGCGAGCTAAGTTTCGTTTTTGTTGCTCGACTTGCGAGCCATAGAGCTTCGGTTTTCGAAGAACTGCCGCTTGTTGCGCTCTCTCCAGCGTAAGCGCTTGTCCGAGCACATTTACCCACTGCGCTGCCAGTCGGTGCGCTGAACCAGCATCATTGATCTGCCGACTGAGTCCGATCAATTGATCTCCTGCCTCCAGTGCCTGCTCTTGCATGCGCAACAGTTCGGCGCCCTCCGGATTCGTAAATTGCGCGATCGGCCCGAGAAAACGAACTCCTCTCGCAATGAGGAACAGCACGACAAACAAACCCGACCCCCCCGCGCCAAGATACTTCAGCCACGAGCGTCGGCCGCCACTAGGCACTTTCGTCAACGTAAGCGTTGGTGGCGTTGCTCGTCGCTGTTCAGACGTCGGTTGCAACTTGAGAACAGAATCCTCCAAGGCGTCCTCCATGCTCCTCGGCCCTACATCGAGGGGCAAATCCGTCGGGGCCGGAGTCATCGTCGGTGCAGCCCACTTTGCGTCCGGCGGCATTAACGTCTCTGGCGACCAAGGCAATTTAGGTTCCGCCTGCAGCTGCGGGATCGTCTGCTTGTGGCCACAACTTGGGCAGGTCACTTGTCGGCCGGCGGCGTCAGCGCGAGCGCTCATTTTGCCGTTACAGGCAGAACACCAGAAACGCACGCGATCGTTCGATTCGCGCGCCGCATCACCACTCGGGGCGGACGAGCCTGCCGGCCGTGCACCGAACCCGGGAGGACTGGTAGAAAGCGGTGCTTGGGGCGCAAATGCGCCGCCAGCACGCTGCGACACGTCAGGGCCAGCGGCGACGTCATCTTGCGCGAGGTCGGGCGCAACGAATGATGCCTGGCAGCGCGGGCATTTCAAACAATCGCCCGCGTACTGATCTTTCAGCCGTAAAACGGTCAGGCAGTTTGGGCAGGTAAACTGAATCGGCATGCTACCCCCGGCCAGCGATTCCGATTGCCCCCGCCCGATATGATAATGCCGCCGCGGGCTTCCCGATAGACAAACACCCACCTGTCAACCGCGGGAATTGGTGGCCAGCTACTTCGATTCCCGAGGCACGTTGGTGAATTGATAGGTGTCCCCTAGCTCCAGCCGCGTCATAAAGACGATCTCCTGGGCGTGACCTGCCAGGTGGACCACGGTCTGAAAGATCACCGACAGCACGTCCAGGTCCATGCGACGGTTGATTCCCTGGTAGGAGCGAGGCTGCAAGAGTCGTCCAGATGCGAGCGAACTCAGCACCGCATTACACTCCCTGGCGACCATTTCCAATCGGCTGACGAGTGCATCCTTTGAAATGGGGCCTCGCTCAGTGAATTCGCTGGCCCGGTCACGCTCATTCGGCAATTGTGCGACAACGCCGACAATGCGATCACGCAGATTGCCTGTTACGTGCAATAGCAGGTTGCCGATGCTGTTCTGCGACGCGCGGGGGCGGCACCACACCTGCTCGTCGTTAAGTTGATCGGTGCAATGGCGAATCAAGCCGCAAGCCGCTGCAAGTCGATCGCGCGCTTGGGCAAGAAACGCGGCTCCGACGCTGGCGTCATCCGGTGAAGCTGAGTCCATGGAATGCCCTCTCTCACCCAATTGTCATCACAGGGCCGCGGGAAAAGTATGGCATCCGCCGGCTTACGAATCCGACGGTGCTGGCGGGCCTGGCTTGGGGCTGTCCGGGTTCGTTGTCGCACTAGGAGAAGGACCAAAAACATCCTGCGGAGTGGATTCCGGTTTGTTCAGCCGCACCATCATCCACTCCTGGGATTTCTGGTTGCCAAAGTGAACCAGCACCGGTGTTTCGTCCTTGGTGAGGTTGAATATGCCCGTCTCAAGAATCGTGTTCTTCTTATCTCCGACCGTCCAGGCGGCACGCTGGGTTTTCTGGTCGACCGCGCCTTGAATCGGCAGGGAGACATCATCGGAAGAGTTGTAGTACATCCCCGCGATGTTGCCCTGCTTGTTGACGGCCATCTGCATCATCATTACCGGATGATCGTCCTCGGGAGTGCTGGAGACGGCGAAAACCCCCAGCGGCATCCAATCCTCTGTGCCGGCGCTGTCGGGCGCAGGAGTTTCTGCCAGCTGTTGTGCCTGATCGTAATACTGCTGCGGCGTGCCAACATCTTGACCGTTGACGTAGACCGAGTCTCCTTGATAGGCGACATTTCCGCCGGCGCCGTAACCGTAGTACATAGGCGACGCCCAGTTTCCAATCATGAAGCCCGACAGTGCGCCCCAACCCAAGCCTCCCCACCAATAGCCTGGCCCCCAGCCGTGCCAATAGTTCCAACCGCGGTTCCAGGCACCGCCGTGATTATTCCACCAGCCGTGATTGAACCAGTTGTTGTGGTTGTTATAGAAGTTGTTGTGATTGCCTTGAATGTTGTTGCGGATATTTTGGGCGTGTTGTTGTTGCTGGGCCGAAAGGTTTCCCGTTCGATTGCCGGCATTCTGACCACGATTGCCTGCGTTCTCACCCCGGTTCCCGGCGTTCTGGCCACGATTGCCGGCGTTCTGGCCCCCCTGTCCCTTGGTGCCACCCCCCGTACCGGATCCCTTGCCCCCTCCGCCGATCCCGGCGGGGCCTTTGCCACCCCCGGCGAGTCCTCCGGGGCCCTTGGTTCCGCCGCCAGCCGCACCCGGACCGAAATTTCCAGCCGGCCCCCGGCCGCCGCTGATTCCGCCTGCGCCGGCCCCACCGATGTTGCCTGGGCCTCGCCCAACATTTCCCTGAACTCCGCCTCCTCCGCCCACTCGACCAATGGCGCCTCCGGCGCCCGCTCCCGTCTGAGGCATATTCAGAAAGTGCCCCAGATCGCCTGCCGAAGGTCGCCCCGCCATATTCCCTGCGCCGCCACGATAGCCAGCTCCGGCGAAGCCCCCTGCCCCCGTTGCCCCGCGATTGAATGATTCGCTGCGACTCATCGAAGGTGTGTGTACGCCACCACCCGAGTAGTTGCGCCCCGCGCTCCCGCCCGAGAAGTTTCTGTTTCCTCCGCCAGCGCCGGAGAAACTGCGCTCCCCTCCGCTGAAGCCGCGACCGCCACCGCCACCAAAGTTGCGCCCCCCGCCTCCACCGCCACCGAAACCGCCGCCACGCCCTCCTCCCCCGCGCGCCCATAGCTCGCCAGGAAACGAGGCTAGTACCGACAACACCATCAGGTGCAAAGCAATTTTCGACATCACGAATCCTTTTAGCTTGTGCGACCTTGGGTTAGTCGACCGGTTTGCGAACAATGGTAATGGGATCGACATTGGGAAGAATCTCTCCGTCAACTTCGCGGG
This sequence comes from Pirellulales bacterium, assembly GCA_036490175.1. Lineage (NCBI taxonomy): Bacteria > Pseudomonadati > Planctomycetota > Planctomycetia > Pirellulales > Pirellulales bacterium. The sequence continues at coordinate 30,177 of DASXEJ010000072.1, forward strand.
CTATCGACTGCCAGGTGAAGCTGTTGTCGTCGATTTTGCTGATGATATGCACGGCCGTCCCCTTCTTGCCGTCGGCCAGCGTATTCGAGGCACGGATCGTCCAGCGATTCTCCTGCTGAGTCCAGATGCCTTCGCCAAAAGTGCCATCCGAGTCGAAAACCCAGGAGCGAACCCGCTCACGCGAAGGGTCCCAAGCGATAACCTGCGTGCCAGACATCGCCGGTTGCCCCTTCACCGTCACGGAAAATGTACGAGTAATAAACGCCTTGTTCAGCGTCCAGTCGCAAATGGTTTCGACCGTGGCTTCGTCGGATTTATCGATCCACCGGCCAATCATCCAGGACAGGTCATCGAGCGGGCTGGACTCGTCTACCTCGGGCTCGGGCAGCATCGTCTCGCGAACGCTATCCAGCGACCATTTGCCGTCTTTTTTCACATGGATGGCCAGATAGGTGCTCAACTCCGGGGCCTCATCCTCGCGGACGACAGCCGCGGTCCCTTCTTCGACAGCGACCTTGTCGTCGAGCAACCGCACCGAATCCACTTCGACGCTCAACTTGGGTTTGGCTCCTTCGGCGAAGAGCAAGGTCATCCCCTTGGCAATCGCCTCGCGACCTACCAGGCGATCGCCCGTGATCGGATCGACGTAGGAGCCTTGCTCTGAATAGTGCTGAGCCATGGCCTGCGCGTCGCCGCGATTGAACGCCGCGATGTAGCTATCGATCGCCTTGTGAATGGCCGCCTCGTCCGGCGAGACGGGCTTGGCATCGTCAGCTGTGGCGGCCTGCACGGCGCCGCACAAAACGATCGCCAAACAGACAATGTTTCGAAACATGGCGGGAAGTTCCCCGAAGAAATGATGTCTCGTAAAAGAATTCAACCGGCATTGTACCGTTGACTACCGACAGAGCCACTGATGCGCGACGGCAAAATTCGGCTGCCACCGGGAAGCGGCATTCGCCGCCTGTTGGGCGCCGTCGACTGCTACAAAGATAGCCTGCGTCTGCGAGCTTGCCGCTTGGCACCTCTCGTTTTTGTCGGCGCGCATATGCTCAAATCGCATGGTCGCGCAGGACAATGCCGAGCCCGTCGACATTGAGAATTCCGTGGACTATTCCACTGCGCGAAACGCGGGCAAATAAGGGTTACGCGCAGGCCCAGTGGCGAGCTGCGCACGGCAACCAATCGCTCGTCCCTGTCCCATGGACATGCCGCGTCGACGTTGGCGTATCTACGGCACGACCGAGACGGTTATACGCGATGGACGCGTCGCGGAGCGAAAAACCCGCTGGCTTGCCGACTGGTAGTCGTGCTCCTTGGCGCTATAGATGTCAGTGAAGGACTGCGGATTACGATCCACCAACGGGAACCAACTGCTTTGCACCTGGATCATCAGGCGATGACCGCTGCGGAAGTTGTGGCATGTGTCTGGCATGGTGAACTTGATCGTCGTCGGCTCATTGGC
>DASXEJ010000073.1 GCA_036490175.1 Pirellulales bacterium
ACGGTGACGCCAACGATCCATCGTTTGCGCCGAACATGCTACTGGCGGGATCAACAGCGCTCATCTTAGACTTGTAGCTACACTTGCTTTCTACTCCCCGCACCTTTTAATCGAATATTAGCTTTTCCGCCGATTGGCAAGAGCTTTCTGCTGCGGTGCACCAATTTGCGTGTTTCCGGCCGCTGACGTAGATGCATGTTGTGTGCGGGCTTGCGGGTCGCCTAATCGAGCTGGAGACGGCCAAATGACAATGCTTCAGCGCAGTTTCTGGCAAGCGGGTGTGGTCTGCGCAGCTCTCGCCTTTGTCGCTGCCGCCCATGCCGAGGCCAAATACAACCCCTATACGGGGCAGTGGGAGGATGTGTCGCCGAATGCCGTTCCGCGATTAAATCCAGCGACCGGGACATGGGAATTGGCCGCGCCGGATGCAGTGCCCAGGCTCAATCCGTACACGGGCTCGTATGAGTTGGTGCCGCCAAACTCGGTTTCACGATACAACCCGTATAACAAGCAGTGGGAACTGGCTCCCCCTGGAGCGAAGTTAGAGCTCAACCCGCAGACAAATGCGTGGCACTACGTCCGTTAGGTTTCTGGCATCCTTTTCGCAAGGGCGGTTCGGCTCCTTTGGCCGTTCGGCTAGCAATTCGACGCACGTCATGATTGCCCACACTGACGCAGAGGTTTTCGGCACTGGGAATGGTGTCTAGTGCGGCCCCAAGTGGCGATGTCATCGCGCTTAGCGTTGCAGGCTGGTGGTGCGAACTTTCGTGCAGCTGTCGGGCTGGGGCGCGACGCCCTGAGAGCTCCACGTCTCCCGGTTGTAATTCATTAAGCCTTTGCTTGCATAACTCGGTGCTGACGCGTGGGAGGGAACGGATGCCTCTCCGGCCGCAGGACAACCGAAAAGCTCTCCGACGCCCGGTACGCCGCGCGGCAGAAGTCCTCTTATGCGAGCAAGCATCGACTGTTCGCTGCGTGATCTGGGACATCTCGAATGGTGGTGCACGGCTGGCGGTCGCGCATCCACTGACGGATTTGCCGACTCGATTCACCCTCTTGCTCTCGCGGGACGGCCGCGTACAGCGCAGCTGCGAGATCGTTTGGATCGACAAGCGCTTTGTCGGTGTCAAATTCGTGTAGGGGTGCGTGATCCCAACGACGCGACTTACACCACTCGTGTGCGCTGGCATTCTGCTCGCTGACTACACATTCAATGCCAGCCAGGGCTTAAACACTCTCGTGGAGCGGATCACTGAATGTCCGCGCTGGATCGACGATACGATTTCGAGCCTCGCCCATTAGGTAAGGAGTAGTCAAAGCGCGTCGAGGAGCCAAGTGTAGCGGTCTCGGATTATCCGCCACGGCTCAAGCAAACTAAATTCAAACACCAGATTTAGGGTTGACGTATAGTTCGCACAGTTGAAATGCACGGTCAGATTATTGGAATCGCTCGCATTGATGTAGGTCGTGTATGTCGCCCCTAGCAGAGAACCACCAGCGGTGACCAAATCCCTATATATTGCCGTTGAGAAAGCCTGACGAGTTGAGCGTGAAGGTACCGTTCAGGGTGCCGCCATCGTAAAGGGCGATATTTGGTGAGACGTTTCACGTGATCGTGCTCACGCTTGGGTCAAAAGGAGCGCCGTGGCGACGAGCCCAACGCTGAAAAGTGGCTTCGGCTTCATCGCATGCGCTGTTTCCTGGGGAATTCAATTCTGACCAGGGCGGCGACGACAGCCACCCGAGGTGCCACGAAGAGTGCTTTGACGGTGGCCGCATCTTACTCAGATTTTGATCGGTCTGTCCGGACCCATTCTCCCTTCGAGAATTTACGGTACAAGCCAAGTTTTCCAACAATGTACGGCACCATCAAGAAAATCGAACGAATTGGTAGGATCTCGCGCCCGCAGCTTTGCCAAGCAATTGCAACAGCGAGCAATAATCCAACTATGGTCACGGTGGTGATGCTCAGGGGAAGGGACGAATAGCCGAGAATCCCAAAGAGTACAGTAGCGGCGAAGACCCCGCCAACGAGGGTGGCGAGTAACGACAGCGGAGGAACCGACAAGTCGAGCGTGAGCGCGAGGAGATTGCAGTCGCGATGAACTATCGCTTTAAATAACAGCTTGGGGAGCATCGTCGCAATCGTGTGGAGATGGCCACGTTCCCAGCGTTCGCGTTGGCTGCTGGCGGCACGGGCGGATGATGCGAATTGGCTCGTCACCAGAGCGGATGGGCAAAATATTGGGGGGTGACCGCTACTCGTGAGATCCAGACCAAGCTTGAGATCTTCAACGATCGAGCCGCTGGCAAGATCCGCTGTGCGGATTACGTCCCATGGGAATGCCATGCCCGTACCCATCAGCTGGCAGGGAAGGCCCAAAGCCTTGAGTCCAGACGGACGTAGTAAGTTTTTCACGCGCCAGGCAAATTGAGCGACCCGATGATTGATCTGCGCGTCGGCGGGCGACGACATTAGGTAGAGCGCCTGCACCGGGCGGTGCGTTGCGGCACAAACTCTGGCCAACTCATCGACGGCGCCATCTGCGATCCTGCAGTCGGCGTCTGCCATGATAACGATGTCCGGCGGATCCGAATTGAGATGCAGCAGGCCGAAGTCCAACGCATAGCCCTTGCCCCGGTGGGAGGGATCGTGGCGCTCGATGACTTCGGCGCCCTGCGTTCGGGCGATATCGGCGGTGTCATCCGTGCAATTGTCGGCAACGACGAGCAATATGCCGCCGGGATGAAGTTGCGGCTTCATATCCTCCAGGGTTGGCAGGAGACCTTTGCTCTCGTCGTGCGCCGGGATCAGTACGGCGATGCGATCGTGATGGCCCAGCTGATCGGTGGAGAGCGGCCGTTTGGAATTCCACGAGCCCGTCACCGCTGCGATCACCTCAACGAGGAACACGAAGACGGGAACAGCCATCAGCACAGCCATAACAGTAAGAACGACAGAGCTGAGGGCGACCATCGGGCATTCTCTAAAATAAGCGAAATACTAGCCGCCGATTCGACATCGTTAACAGGGATTGGTGAGGTAATATGACCTGGTCGGTGTACCGATTCTACCGTTACCGTTACGGTGTTGATATCGCGATATGCCGTGGATATCCATAACAAATGCCTTTAGGTCACATGGAACTCAGATTCGATGACCGCCAAACAGAAAATGAGCAAAGTGCGGGTTGCCGTTGGACTTTTATTGCTCCTGCCATCTCCGCTGTTAGCCCAAGCGCAGAAGGCCGGCGCCGCGTCCCAGAGCGTGCATTCGGCGCTTTGTCCGTTGGTCGAGGCGGCGGCCCGCGCCAACGCTTTACCAGTCAATTTCTTTGCGCGGCTGATTTGGGCAGAAAGCCGCTTCCGGCCTGACACCGTCGGCCCTTTAACAAGCCGTGGTGAACGCGCCGAAGGGATTGCGCAATTTATGCCCTACACGGCACTTGAGCAACACGTGGACGAGCCCTTCGATGCGGGCCGAGCGCTGCAAGCGTCAGGAAAATTTCTCGCTTCGTTGCGGCAGGAATTCGGCAATCTCGGGCTCGCTGCGGCTGCGTATAATGCTGGTCCGCAGCGGGTGCGCGACTTCGTTACCGGCGTTCGTGGTCTGCCGAAGGAGACTCGGAACTATGTGCAGACGATCACAGGGCGTTCGGTTGAGGACTGGAAAGGCGTCCGATCAGACGACGCAACGGTGGCGTCACCCGCGACGCAGGCACCGATAACTTGTGATGATATTGTCGCTGCTCTTGAACGTGACTCAGAGGAGAGTGCTTCTACCGCAGCAGAACAGCGTCGGGTGCCGAGCTGGTGCGGGGGCTTGCGCCACCCGGATATCAAGATTTGCGGACCGGTTCATCTCGGAAAGTCGGGGAAACTGCCGAACAGTCGTGTAAACCCCAACGGCCACTTGCCTAAGCTCAAGGCGTCGCTTCGCTGAGCCGGCCGGAAAATCGCGTCCGCGGCCGCCTCAGCGATCGGTGCCTGAGCCGGACCAGAGCATCGGATGAGGCATCGACAATCAGCGCGGAAGCTGTGCGAAGACAAAGCAAGACTCGCGATCAAACCTGTGCCCACCCCCAATACGATTAGTTCTCATGGTCACCCGACATCGTGTCCCGTATTCGTTACCTCTCCGTTGCCACCTGTCTCGACGGCCCCTTACTAATACGAGTGTTTTGTTGGAGCTCGTCCGGGCCCATTTCGTCGGCTTGCCCGGACCTTTGCGGGTTGATCGCGGCCGCGCCACGCGGACCTATCCCCTTTTGGTTCTCAATGCTTGTTCGGAAGAGCTTCGCCTGAATGGACAGCCTTCCTCAGGAGCATTCCGGGCGACCTGTCACGCCGCCCTCATCGGTAAACCGAAAATTAATGTTTCTCCTCAACCATAACGTGAATTACTCGGGGTTGCCCGATGGCTGATAAGTCAGAGCTTCGCAGGCATCCGCGCAAGCATTATGGTCGCCCTGCCTGGATCGACGTTGGCGATGGTTCGCCGCGTCTTTGCGTGGTTTACGACCTATCCGAGACTGGCGTAGGAATAAGGTTGGCGACTGACGAGACGGCTCCAGCACAGTTTACGCTTTTGTTCACGCGAACTGGCCGACCCAGCAGACGGTGTCGCGTTCTTTGGCAGGATGGGCACCGGATCGGTTGCGAATTTGTGGATCGGGTGCTCCTAAACAAACGAAAACTGTTCGCGTAAGAACCATCCCGGGCTCCCCTGCTCGGGTTCCAAACTCATCGGTTCGATTACATCGCTTATGTCCGCGCATATCCCACGAACGCGGACAGGGCTATTCGCCCGGTTTTGCCGGCTGCAATTCAGCGCTTTCGTGCTCGGCTTTGTCGGCCACGCATTCGTAATCCGCGCAATTCCAAAACCGGCAGAAGTGATAGCTGACCTTGGTGCCGGGTGCGCCATCGCCTGTCGCGTCAACCTGAAAGCAGTATTTTGTGATGTGAAGCAGTGTTCTTTCAAAGACGTCGTGGTAGTGAGCGGTGCCGAAGACGTACAGGGCTGTTTGCCCTTTTGCGACCTTTTGGATCGTATCGTTCGGAATCAAAAGATCCGAGTTTAGGCTGATGGGCAGCGTTACCGTGGTGTGGGGGCCAACCACAAGGCTAATTGAATTTCCGGTGGGGAAGGCGACTTCCGGATCCTTTGGCCCCGTCGGATCTCCGGTAGACTGAACACCGGCAAGAAGTTCGAGAGAGCGAGTTGCTGTGGGGCCGCTGTTTTCAACGACGGGAGCGAAGGTCCAGCCCATAAGCTGTTTGGGGTCCGAAGGACTATAGGCGGCCTGAACCGCCAGCTTGGTCACGGAAACAAAGGCGCGATGAGTAGAAATGTAGGACTCGTGGGCGAATTGGGCGGTCTCCTGGGTAGAGAAAGCCGCATAGAGGCTGGCGGCGACGATGACGCCGATGGAAATTGTGAAGATGAGGTTTGCCTTGCTGGCCATCGAATTCCCTTCCCGTAAATCGGAGGTTTTCGCAAGGATTGCGTTTGCGAATGCGGCGGCCCTTGCTCGCCCGTTCAAGGGGTGGGCCCCCCTCTCGGCACCCGGGTTTGCCGCACATGCCGCACATCTGTTGCGGCCCGCGTCGCAGCCCCACCAGCCCCGCTGGCACTTCATTTTTCGAATAATCGAAAAGCTGGCAAAGCACCGCGAAAAATAGCGGAGGTTTTCGAAAACTCCGCAATGACGGGGCTTTTGCACCCGTCCCGTTTTGTCTTCCTGGCGTCAGGCCGCTCATGCCCTAACCGTTACCCTGACGGCAGACATTAGGTTTGGCAGTGGAGTGCCCAATTGGCGACATGGCGAACTAGACTGAGGTCGGTAAAGGCGCCGAGGGTACCCGCCCGGCTAGGAGAAGAGTGGACTGTGCTGCCCATCTCAAGTCAATGCAGGCGTTCCCGATCCGAAGTTGAAGGGCACGCCTTGTCGAGTTAGGCAATGTCCCGATGCCCATGTCGGTTGCCGAATTTCGGAAATTCCTAGCCGGCGAAACTGAGAAGTGGGGCAAGCTAATCCGGGCCGCCTAACAAGCCGAGTAAGGCCAGTTCACTTCGGCCAACTTGGTGCCCGTTGGGCGACCTGCAAGCGGCACCTTGCGAATTGAGTCGAGGAGCGACCGATTCCACACACGGGCGATTCCGGATATTCGTTCCCCACCCAAACGGGATTGCGTTTTGTGCTCGTCGCGGTCAACCCTATCGTGTCTAAGCGCCTGAACTATGGTTCACCTCGACGCTGCCGACGATCGACTGAATTCCGGCGGCATTATCTGCGGCTGTAGTCAAATAAGAAACGATGGAAGATTGCAAAGAAGCAAGATCGGCCTCGGATTGAATAAACGCAAGAAAGGCCTGCCCGATAGTCAATCCGTCGAAGCCGGCTAAAGTGATTGGCGTAGGCAGGTGGCCCAATCCCGTCTGAAAAAGTTCTTTGATGATGCTTTCGCCCTCGCCCCCGGCGATAATGGGCAAACTCGACAGTGATTGATACGTATTCCCTCCCTCGACAATGGAGCTCTCAATTCCACCCTCATAGTACATCCCTCCCTGGGCGACCAGGTCGACACCGACAGGAAGGTATAGACGAGCAAATGACGAGTCTGAAACGAACGCATTCGAGAACTGCGCCTCTGTCAGTCCCGTTGATACGATACTCGACAAGGTCGCCGCCGTCGGAAAATGATCGAACGCAAGCTGAAACGCCTGAAGGACTGGATACACATTTGTCTGCGCCTCAGGACTATCCACCACTGCTGAAACGACTGCCGAAATGCCGTTCGCCGAATCGACCGACAGCTGTGACGTCAGCTCTGCGTCTGTCGGGGCACGTTGCAGAACCGCGCCATAGATTTCAACGATTTGTTCGGCGATTGCGGGAGAGTCGATGCCGCCCGTGCTGCTGCCTACAAAGCCATACTGAACGGCGCCGACGTTGTAGAAGCCATAGATGTCTCCCGCATCGTTAACCCCAAGGATATCCGTTTGGGTTGCACCAGGCACATCGACCGTGGCGACCGAGCCAAGAATGTCGACAAAGCCGTGAACGTTGCCGCCATCGTCGATGGAATAACCAACGACCTCACCCGCCGCATTAATGCCTGTGACGGCAGTTGCGGTCGCTCCGGTGATGTTGATCGTCGAAATAACACCATTGGCGTCCACGAATCCGTGCGAAGTCTGGGTGCTGTCGTAATACGTTCCAGCGAGGTCGCCGGCGGCGCTGATGCCGACCACGTATGTGTCGGTCGACCCGGTGGGATCGATAGTGGTGAAGATGCCGTTTAGGTCGGTAAATCCATGGGCTTGGTCGGAACTGTCGAGGATCGTTCCTGCGGCCTCGCCGCTGGGCGTCACGCCTGTGACCGTCGTGCTGGCGGCGCCAGGAGCGGCGATCTGGGTAAAAACGCCGCCATTGTCGAGAAAACCGTACGAGCCGCCAAACAGATCGACATAGCCGCCGAAAATCTCACCATTAGTCACGCCGAAGACGGTGGTCTCCTGTGCCAGTGGCGCGTTGACGGTGGTGAATATCCCGTTGTTGTAAACGAAGCCAACTTGTTGGTTCTGGAAGCTGGTGTAATTGCCAAAAATCTCGCCCGATGCTGTAATACCGCCGATATTGGTGTTGCTTGAATCTGGCGGATCGAAGATGACCGGTGTCCCGCTGTTCGCGGTAAAGCCGTGAAAATCATCGTTACTGTCGCCATAATTGCCGACCGCGAGACCCGCAGCATCTACACCACTGACCGAAATATAGACGTACGTGCCTGCGGGGCCCGGAAGATTAATCTTGCCGAAATTGTACCCGGACATCTGCCAATCTCCTGTTCGCGAAATTGCCGCGTCACTGCTCCACGGGCTGAATGGAATGCTGAATTGCCAATCGGCCCAACGCAGCTGTCTTCCATTTGTCAAAGGTCCCTTTTCAAAGGTTCGGATCATTACAAAGGTTTAAGCTGAGCCCGTGGCCGGTTACGCCGGCCTGGCATTCCATGGCCAGCTTTGATCGTTTGACCAAGACCGGCCTGATGAGTCGAAGTACTTAACGGCGCCCGACGGGGAAGCCGTCCGCAGCTTTGCTCAAGCAACGGGCCAATACACCGCAGCAATCGGGTGGGCGGCGTCGGCATGCCGGCCACGTCGCTCGTCATCGGCCGAAGCTGCCAGCGCTAATCAGTCGTCGCCGCTGCGGCCCAGCAACGTGAATGCTGGGCGACGGAAGTTCCGCGGCTGCAGTGCAGCAGGTGCGGAAGCGGCGGCGTCATGGCCCGCCCCCCGAGGCGGGGAGCGAATCGGCCGCTCGTCGGTTGCGCGCTTATGCCCGAGCGACGTCGCTTTCCGCCACCATGGACCATAGAGGAGCGGCCGGCGTGCTTCATTGTGAAGGACGCCAGCGGCCAGGAGTTGGCTCTTGTTTATTACGAGGAAGAGTCGGGCCGGCGAACGGCGGCGAAGCTGATGACCTACGACGAGGCGCGGCGCATCGCGGCCAACATCGCCAAGCTGCCGAACATGCTGCACCGACAGCCTTAAACGGGCCGCACCGTTGCGATCAGTACTGTCGCAAGGGTCGGAAAGGCGGACAGCAAGAATAAAACAACGAGGCAAACCGCAAGCGATGCCAGCATCGCCGAGCTGTCGTTTCGCGCTCGCGCCTTTGCGTGGCGCCCGCGTGCTGCGAGTGCATCCAAGTCTGTTGGCATCGATTCCCCGCCCTCTGCAAGAGGGCGGCACGTAACTGCTTCCTGCTGGCAAGTCGACAATTGGTTTCGGCTTCAACGTTGGAACTCTTGATAGCTACAGTAGGTGGTAGCGTGCCGAATGGTTCCGCAGTCGGCGTCGGAAAATTGGAGGCGTTGATTGGCCTTGCACGAGAGCCGGGCCGCTCATCTTGCCGAAACGGCAAAAACATGCACCCTGTGACGCTTCTCAATCACAGGGGGTCGACATGCCGACGGAAAGCCAGCACGCTGCCACAGTTGCGCTCCACGCAGGGTATCGCTCGGATAGCGCTACTACGGCGGTAACAGTGCCGATCTACCAAACAACGTCCTATCAGTTCAATTCGACCGAGCACGCCGCGAATCTGTTTGCGCTGAAAGAGCTCGGCAACATCTACACGCGCATTATGAATCCGACGCAGGCCGTACTCGAGGAACGGGTCGCGGCGCTGGAGGGCGGCGTTGCGGCGCTTGCCGTGGCGTCGGGGCAGGCGGCATCGCTGTTTGCCGTGCAGAACATCTGTCACGCGGGCGACAATTTCGTTTGTTCGACCGACATCTACGGCGGCACCTGGAACTTATTCCAGAACACGATGTCGACGATGGGCATCACCTGTCGCTTCGTCGATCCGTCTGACCCCGAGAATTTCCGCCGTGCGACCGACGACCGGACCCGGTGCTATTACGGCGAAACACTGCCCAATCCGAAGCTCGCGGTGTTTCCGATCGCCGAGGTGGCACAGATCGGGCGGCCGCTCGGCGTGCCGCTCATCATGGACAATACCGCGACGCCGATTCTGTGCAAGCCGATCAAGCACGGCGCCGCTATCGTCATGCATTCGACAACAAAATATATCGGCGGCCACGGCACGTCGATCGGCGGAGTGATCGTCGATAGCGGCAATTTCGACTGGGAAAAGCACGCGGCGCGCTTCCCGATGCTCAACATGCCCGATCCGAGCTATCACGGGGCGGTGTGGACGCAGGCCGTCAAGCCACTCGGTCCGATAGCCTACATCATCAAGGCGCGCGTGACATTGCTTCGCGACATCGGCGCGGCTATGAGCCCATTCAATGCTTTTATGTTTATCCAGGGCCTCGAAACGGTTGCACTGCGGATGCGGGAGCATTGTACCAATGCAGCTGCGGTCGCCAAGCACTTGGCGAGCCATGCCAAGATTACGAAAGTCATCTTTCCGGGTGCCATGACCGGCGAACGGCGTCGGCGCGCCGACGCATACCTTGAGGGAGGCTACGGCGGTCTAGTCGGCTTCGAACTCAGCGGCGGCAAGGACGCAGGCCGCCGTTTCATCGATAACCTAAAAATGTTTTATCACGTCGCTAATATTGGCGACACTCGTTCGCTTGCGATCCACCCTGCCACGACGACGCACTCACAACTGACGCCGGAAGAACAGGTGAAGACGGGTGTCACGGACGGCTACGTGCGGCTGTCGATAGGCATCGAGCATATCGACGACATCGTCGCCGATCTCGATCAGGCGCTCGAAGCAGCATAGAAATCAATCCTTGCGGTGAGCCATTGGGCGCGACGGCGGCAGTCGGCATTGTGTGCAAGGCGCCGCAATCCGGCGCAACCAAGTCCCGCTTGGCGGCCAGCATCGGAGCGGATGCGGCCGCTCAGCTGTCGAGTTGCTTTCTCCGCGACGTTGCGGCCGCCATCGAGGCCGTTCCCGAAAGTATGGGGCGGGTCGGTTACGGCGTTTACGCTCCGGCCGGAGCCGAGGTCATATTGGGGCGGCTGTTCCCGGCGTCATTCGGTCTTGTTCTGCAAGCCGACACCGATTTAGGCAACGTACTGTTCGGCGCGACGGCGGAACTCCTCAACACACCGCACGACTGTGTCATTCTCGTCAATGGGGATAGTCCGACGCTGCCGACACGGCTTCTCATTCAAGCCATCGAAACGCTGCGCAGGCCAGGAGACCGCATGGTGCTCGGCCCGGCCGCTGATGGCGGCTATTATCTGATCGGACTTAAGCGCCCGCATCGCGCGGTTTTTGCTGACATTTCTTGGGGCACGGCCAGCGTAGCCCGCACCACCCTGCAGCGCGCGCAGGGGATGGCGCTGGAGAGCGCGTTGCTGCCGGAATGGTATGATGTTGACGACGCGGAATCGTACGGGTGCCTGCGCGACGAATTGGCCGGACGGCCGAGCCGCTTCCAGGGCGGTGGTCCGGCCGCTGCGACGCGGGCGTTCCTAGCAACGCCGCCGGAGACCATTCGGTGAGTTCAACGCAATCCGTCGTGTCGGGGAGTCCACCGCCTGCGCGCCTGTCAAGCAGCGCTGGGTTGACTAAACTTATTGCAGTTGGCGCGCTGATCGCCGTCTTGGTGGCCGCAGCGCCCTTTGCACAGCGCGCCGGCGGCGACTATGCGTTCGTGGCCGTCGTCCTGTTAACCGGCGCGTTCACTTATGCCGCAACCGCGGTTGCCGACCATGCAGAGGGCCGGAAGGCTCTCGTGTTTATCCTCAGTCTCGCGGTCGTACTGCGCGTTTATGCATTATCGTTCCATCCATTCCTATCGACCGACATCTACCGTTATGTCTGGGACGGCACTGTGCAGGGCGCCGGCATCAATCCTTACCGCTACGTTCCGGATAATCCCGCGCTCGCGCAGCTTCGCGACTCAGCGATTTTTCCGAACATTAACCGCGCCAACTATGCGGTGACCGTCTATCCGCCTGTTGCCGAATTTTTCTTTCTCGCAGCGACCCGCTTCGGGGCGAACACCGTCGTCATGCGCCTCGCCATGCTCAGCTGCGAGGTGGTCAGCTTGGTTATGATGCTGTCGGTGCTGCGCCGGATGCGTCAGCCGCTGACGCGCATCGTCGCCTATGCGTGGCATCCGCTGCCGATCTGGGAAATCGGCAACGGCGGCCATGTCGACGCGCTGATGATGGCTCTGACACTGGTCGGGCTTTGGGCCGCCATGATGGGGCGGGCGCGAAGCGGCGCGCTTGCGGTCGTGTTGGCAAGTCTGGCAAAGCCGCTCGCTGCGCCGGCACTGGCGGTCATCTGGCGGCCGTGGGACTGGAAAATTCCCGTGATCGTGATTGCAGCGGTGGCGCTCTGTTATCTGCCGTACCTGTCCGTCGGTTGGGGCGTCCTCGGCTTTTTGCCGCACGGCTATCTGAAGGAGGAGGGGCTTCTCTCCGGTGGCGGTTTTTGGCTGCTATCGCTATGGCGTCTGGCGTTTGGAGCCAGCCGTTACGACCTGCCGTGCTACTTGATCGTGGCGGTCGCGTTGCTGCTGTTTCTGGCATTGCGCGCGGCACTTCGCGCAACGCCAACTGCGGCAACGATGCTCGCCGATGCCAATAATCTGTTCCTGTCCGCATTGCTGCTGTTATCGCCGGAATACCCGTGGTATTACCTGATCATAGTTCCGTTCGCTGCGCTTTTGGGAAGCGCACCTAGTTGGGCAATGTCGATTGGAGCCTTGCTGCTCACCGCTGCGACGACGTCGGATGCCCAGACGACGCTGATCGTCAAATCCGCGCTGTTTGGGAGCGTGCTGTTGTGTTGGGCGTTGGCGGCGCGGTCCGGACGGCTGAAGCGACCGTTGATGGCGCAATGACATGAACTCGTCCGCTGTTGTCCATCCCCGCCGTTATCACGAGGCCGTGCCGGACGCGCGCACCGACGAGGCCCCGCAGCCGCCAGTCTGCCTTTATCTGGAAGTGACCAACCGCTGCAATCTCTTGTGTACGACCTGTCCGCGCACCTACGAGGAGCTCGAACCGCCCGCCGACCTTAGCTGGGAGTTGTTCACGCGTCTCGTCGGCCAGGTGCCGGACCTTTCCCGCGCCGTGCTACATGGCGTCGGCGAGCCGATGTTGGTGAAGTCATTGCCGCGCATGGTGGGATATCTCAAAGCGCGCGGCGTCTATGTGTTGTTCAACACCAATGGCACCGTGCTCAATGCGCGCAACGGCCGCGCCTTGATCGACGCCGGACTCGACGAATTGCGCGTGTCGCTCGATGCGTCCAACCGCGAGTCATTCAAGACGATCCGGGGCGCCGACTATTTCAACCGGATTTTGCGCAACGTGCATGTATTTCGCGAGCTTCAAGAGCGCGAGGGGATCGAGCGGCCGCAGGTGTCGCTGTGGCTGACCGGCTTGAAAGAGACGATTGCCGAGCTCCCGGCCTTTGTGCAAGTCGCGGCCGACCTCGGCGTCAAGGAAATATATCTGCAACGGCTGGTGTATTTTGATCGTGCGGCGGTCGGATACGCCCGGCCGGATCAGGCGCTGTTCGAACGCGTGACGCGCGATGAAGCAATTTACTTGAAGGAAGCCGAGACCCTGGCCCGCTCGCTCGGGATTGCTTTTAATGCGTCGGGCGCGGCTTCCGAGCCCGGTCTCAGCCTGCAAAAGGCCGACGATGACTCGCCCTGGTCGCTGTGCCGGCGGCCGTGGTCGCTGATGTACATCACAGCCAATGGCCGCGCGCTGCCATGCTGCATCGCGCCATTCGCGATGCACGGCTACGAAAACTACACGCTGGGCGACGCGACCAAACAGAGCCTGATGGAGATATGGAACGGACCCGCCTACCGCACGTTTCGCGGCGCGCTGCTATCCAATCAGCCGCCCGCTACGTGCGCAAATTGCGGCCTGTGCTGGAGTCTGTGAGGCAGGTTTTGCCAGGTCTTCGAGCAACGCGGTCACCGCCGACGGTAGTCGCCGCCATCATCCCCTGCCTCGACGAGGAAGACGCGATCGGCCCCGTGGTTTCGTCCGTGCTGGCGCAGGGCGTCGCGGACGTGATCGTGGTCGACGGGGCATCCAAGGACCGGACGGCCGAGCGCGCAACAGCGGCCGGTGCGCGGGTGGTTGTCGAACAACGGCGCGGCTACGGGCGTGCCATTCAGACCGGCATTGCGGCATTGCGCGAGGACACCGACATCATCGTGTTTCTCGACGGCGACGGAAGCGATCCCGCGGAGTATATCCCGGCCTTGATCGCGCCGATCGCGGCAGGCGAGGTGGTGTTTGTGCTTGGGTCGCGCATTCGCGGCGTGCGCGAGCCTAAGAGTCTTGCGCCGCAACAGGTCGCCGCAGGGGTCATGGGCGCTCTGCTCATCCGCACTATCTACGGCGCACGCTTCAGCGACCTCTCGCCATTTCGCGCCATACGACGGGATGCGCTCACCAGACTCGGCATGCGCGAAGCGACCTATGGCTGGAACCTGGAAATGCTGATGCGTGTGGCTGCCGCCGGCTTGCCGGTTCAGGAAATTGCGGTCGGGCAGCGTCGCCGCATCGGCGGAGTGTCAAAGGTTTCAGGAAATCTCCGGGCTGGGCTCAAGGCCGCAGCGGTGCTCGTGATCACGTTCTGTCGCCTTGCACTCAGCCTGCACCGCGAGCGGCGGAGGTAAGCGAAGCTCAGCCAACGATCCGCTGCACGTAGCCAATCAAGCCCTTACCGGCACGCGCGGCGCGCGCGTCTCGCCGCAACAGGGCATCGAGGCCAAGCCTCCGGCCGGCGGCGTCAATGACAAAAACAAACATGAGCAGAGCGAGGAACATGTAGGTCCACGGCCACTCGGCGGGTTCGCCGGGTCTGTAGATACCGAGCCAGAGCTGCAAGACGAACAGAATGGCGAGAACGCCGACCCCGCGAACTGCAAATCCAAGCATCATGGAGACGGCGAATGTCAGCTCAGCCATGTAGACGAGCGGTCCAAGCAGATCCAGGTTCGGTAGCACGACATTCTTGATCAACTCCTGATGCAGCGTGAAGGCGGCGCGCGTCGCTTCTTGTGTCGTCCAGTAGCGAAGTCCTTCGGACGCGGGCAGCGGCAGCTTCCATAACGAACCTTGAAACCACATGCAGCCGATCAGCACGCGGACGAAAGCCATGCCAAGCACCCGGCCGCTGCGTTGCTCCGGATCTTGCCGCCAATTCTTGATGGCGATCGCGATGCTGGCGATCAGCAGTACCCAGAACAGCGCCAGCAGCAGAAAACGCCAAGGCCCGATCGCCAGATAATCGACTGTGTTCGCGGTGAGGAATTGCCAGATGTCGTTGACCGGATTGTGCGGCACGGTCGAGCATCCTCGCAATGGTCGCGTAAACAGCGGACGACGCTATATCGTTTCCGATATGCCGGCAACTCGAACAGACTGCCGGCACGCAACCTCACAGGGATGTCGGGCTCAGCCGGAGAATCCGCCGTGCGAAACGCCTGCCCGGCGGCGCGAGGCAGCGTGCCACCACAGCTCACTTGTGCGGTCCTGGTAGCGAGGGGCTTGCCGGATACAGAGCTCTGCCGAGCGCGGCGAGCAATGCCAAGGCATCGGCGGTGCCATCCGCCTCGCCTTTTTCGAAGTCGCGCTCGGTAACGCCCATCCGATTGGTCACATGGGCAAGGCAAAGCACCGCTGCGTTTCGCATACGCGCGAATGTGTAGAGGGCAGCTGCCTCCATCTCGACGGCCAGGATACCTCTCGCTCGCGCCGCCTCCACGGCTGCGACAGTTTCGCGGAACGGAGCATCGGTCGTCCAGCTCGGTCCGGCATAGACGCGCAAGCCACTACGGGCGACAGCTCTGACAGCCGCCTCGACAATACGCGGATCCGCCGCAGCGAAGCTTTCGGCCGGCGCGTAATGGTAACTGGTGCCTTCATCGCGGAGCGCGCGGTCGATAATGACGAAATAAGGCGGGTCACCCGCAGCAACGATCTGCCCAGCCGAAGTCAGACTGATGAGAAGTCTGCATCCGCATGCAAAGAGCTCTTCTGCGACCAAGACGGCGAACGGCGCTCCCACGGCGCAGCCCACAATGCCGGCAGGTTTCTCGGCCAGCGCAAATTCGAAAAGTTCGGTATGATAACAGGGCCAAATAGCGGAAACCTTCGCCTGCCCGGACTGTCTGAGGCGGCGAACGATGTCGCCGTCGGGATCGAGGACACAAAGCGGCGGTACATCGGCAACGGGCAGGGCCTTCTGCCGGCGCGCTTCACGCAGCAGCGCCGCCGGCTCAAAGACCGATCGTGCACCCGTGTTCTTGTCCTCGAGAATAGGGGCGGATGCCATATAAGCTCCTGACGGCAATCGCGGCCGCATATGGGCATGCTTAATAGACAAAGCTACTGGCAAAACGTTTACCAGACCAAGGGTGAGTGTAGCGTCAGCTGGGTCCAGGAGACGCCAGCGATTTCGCTCGAACGCCATCGGCCTCGCGGCTTCCAACTTCGTTGCGACGAACTTCGTTGCGACGAACTACGTGGGCGTGACAACGGTTTTGAGCGACACCCCGAGTTTGACGTTTCTCGGGATCTCGCCTGACAACATCCACTTCATCTAAATAGGCGTCGACCAGGGCGACGGGAAGCGGCGAGGCATCACGGCGTAGAGGTTTTGTGCCCCTCGCGCCGTTCGCGCCCTTGCCTCGCGATCTACATGCCAATGCCGTAATATCTAACGCGCTGGTTCAAAAAATCGTTAGTCGTCGGCGCAGGCCAACGTCCTCTGTAAACCAGCACCCAACATTGACCCGTGATTTGCCGACCGATCAATGGCTTGGCGAACCGATCGGCGCACAAAACCCACGCCGAATGACACCGCAGCGCGGCATGTGCAGCGAGGTACCGACTTGGGAGAGATGTTAGCAACCGTTTACCTAACAACACGGTTTTTCGTGACGAGTGATCCGATAATGACAATGTTGTTCTTTAAATGAAGCTGCCTTTTTGTAGAAGCCTAAGGTGAAGCCCATGAGAAAGCTCCTTTTTCCAGCCATCGCAGCCGCGTTCGCTGCGACGACATTAATAACTACGGCCGTAGCGGACCCGCTTTGGAGCTGGGGAGACGACGAGTGGGGTTATGACGGTTGGAGTTATCGCGACTGGGCCTACCGCCCTTCGGGCCATAGTGGATGGGGCTACCACGGTCGGGAATATAGTCGCTGGGGGTCGGGCGCGGTCATCGCACCTTACGCTTACTACCCGGCCGCCCGTTACCACTACGTCAACTACGGTTATAATCTATATGCCGCGTACCCGGTCTATTACGGATACCACTTTGGCTTTTGGGGTGCCTGCGGTTGCTAATGCGAGATGATCTACGAGATACCACGGCGGCGGCGACCATCGGCAATCGATAAACCGCGAGCGAACGCTTCATCGGTTACCGCCGGATTGCGTGCGGGCCGCTAGGGCCCTGTTTTCTCACATGCTCCTCTTTGGCGGAAACCGTGATGGCAGCTGCGCGCATGCCCTGGCTCGCGCCGATAGCGATGACCAGCGTGACGATCGGACCGGGCACGATGAGCAGCACGGCCGTCATGATCAGAATAGCGGCGAACAAGTCCCAATTCATCGCTTAGCTCCCCTCGCGCCTCGAAAACCGTCAAGTTTTTACACTGATATGCCAGCGATGCGAGCTTCGGCGTGACGCGAGTTTGCCGGCTCGGTGGTTCTGCACGTAAATCAAGTCGCGCGGTTTGGCAGCGGCCGCGGGGTTTCTGAAGCTATTGGGCCGTAGGGACGGTTGGTGGCGGCGGCGCTCCGCCGTATCTTGATCGGGGTCGGATTTGGAGGACGGAATGCGGAAGAGCATTGGGGAGAAGAAGCCGTGCAAGAATTGTGAGGGGAGAGGCACTCTCAAGAAGGGTGACAAAATCGTGCGATGCCAGAGGTGCGGCGGGACTGGCATCAAACCTTCATAATTCGTCCAAGTTCTTCGGTACTTCGCCGAAGGATTGCAGAATCGTAGCGTCGTCGAAAGTGCCCATGCCTGGGTCGCCGCTGCGCTTGAACGCGAGCGCGCCAGCGTTGGCCGGGTCTCGCCAGAGCGCCTCGGCTCGCCGGATCGCGGCGCGTTCGTTGGGCATCTCTTGTGCTTGGCCTGCCGCTACGCCGTCTTCGGTCCTCACAAATGGCACAGCGACATAGTATGTGACGGCCATTACTGTCCCCTACAAGGCCTCGCTGCAGTATGGATACAATTTGCGTTATCCGTTGAGACGCGCGTCGATAATGCTCTTTGCCTCAATAACAATGTTGTCTTTAGAGCTTTTCTCAAGCATCGAAGGGCTTTCGAGCAACGGCGTTGGCGACCCCGGCGCGTAGATAGCCGCCCTCCAGCCCTTTCCGACCGGACCAACCTCAAGGCGATATCCTCTATAATCAATACGCTGTGACATTTCTGATGCGCCGATTTGGCGTCCCTTCGCTCATGCCTTTTTATTCTTAGCCCGGTGCCAGCGATTTTCGACTGCCAACACACGCATAGCACACACGGTGGCTCGCAGAGTACAAATCGCGACGTATTCGAGATGAAGCGAACTTTGGGCAGCTGTTTCGTGGATATTCGGCGGCCGAGGAGGAGTGGCTTTGCTTTCGCCAGGTTGCGATCCCGTCTTAAATCCTCGGGCAATACGAGCGTCACGGCAGTCGGAGTAATCGAGAGATGGACAGCACTTCGAAGCGCAAGCCTACCAAGCGAGGTCACAGCAAGATCTCGCGCGAGCGCCAAGAGGACGCGCTTGATGACGCGCTGAAGAATACCTTCCGCGCATCCGATCCGGTTTCAATCGCGCAGCCCGCCCCAGTCGATGCGGATGGCGAATAAACCTCGGCGGCGCGTCGATTGCTGATTGACAGGCTTTACGCCTGGTGTGAGCCGCGTCCGCGACGAAGGCCGTATGTGGGCGCACTTCCGGTGGGCGCTTTGCTAAAAGTGACCCCGATTGTATTGCCGCGGTGCCATATTGTGCGGGCCCAATAGTCATCCGAGGGTTCGCCGCGCCGAGAAATGCTGAGGAAAAACTCGGCCGGGAGGGCGGATTGTCACTTCAAGCCGAGCTTTACGCCAGTGCCGGAGATATTCAGGATGAGACATCGCAGCCGGTACTTGCCGGCGTAACCAATGCGTCCCTCCAAGGGGCGCGGTTGGCGCGGTGATTTACGCGGTTCTGGATTCGTCATTGCGAAAGCCTATTGAATTTCCGGTGGGAAAGGCGACTTCCGGATCCTTTGGCCCTGTCGGCTCTCCGGTAGACTGAACACCAGCAAGAAGTTCGAGAGAGCGAGTTGCTGTGGGGCCGCTGTTTTCAACGATGGGAGCGAAGGTCCAGCCCAGAAGCTGTTTAGGGTCCGAAGGACTATAGGCGGCCTGTACCGCTAGCTTGGTCACGGAAACAAAGGCGCGGTGAGTAGAAATATAGGCAAATTGGGCGGTCTCCTGGGTAGAGAAAGCCGCATAGAGGCTGGCGGCGACGATGACGCCATTGGAGATTGTGAAGATAAGGTTTGCCTTGCCGGTCATTGAGTCCCGTTCCCTTAAATCGCAATTTTTCGTAAGGATTGAGTTTGCGAATAAAGCGGCCCTCGCTCGCGCACTCAAGGGCTAAGCAGCCGTCGAGGCGTCCGATTTAACCGCACAAGCCTCACATGCCGCACGCGTGTCGCAGCCCCACTTGGCGATGTCGTTTTTCGAATAATCGAAAAGCGGGCAAGGCGTTGCGAAAAATAACGGAGGTTTCCGAAAACCACGCAATGACAGGGCTTTTGGGTCCATTCCG
>DASXEJ010000074.1 GCA_036490175.1 Pirellulales bacterium
TACGATCAGTCGTTCAGCTTGCAGCGACTCGCAAAATCATCGGCAAGAGTTTGCCGTCAGTATGAGTTGACAATCGATAAGTTCGACAGGCTTCTCGGCAGGCCGGCAACTCTTGCGGACTTGACCGAGGCCAATATCAGCCGATGGGTGCGGGCCGCAACGGAGTTCGGCGTGTCGCCGGTCGAGATCCGACGGCGCCGTGACATGCTGATCGCTATCAAGGACCACTCCACCCGCCAATCCGCGATTCCCGCGTGTTTCGAGAGGGAATCCCTGCAAATCGTTGGCACGCCCATGCTGCTGACGGATCTCGTCGAAGTCTACCTTGAGCGTAGGAACCGAGAGCGGCCTATCGGCAGGGAAGTCAGCATCAAGTCGAGCGATCACTTGAACGATTCGGTTCAGGCGTTTTCGAAATGGCTTGGCAGGCGCGCTACGTTGGATGATTTGAGCGCCGACACGGTCAATCAGTTCTTGCTAGACAACCTGACTGCCGGTAAGTCTCCGTATACCGTCAAGGCACGTCGAACCGGACTGTTGGTACTATTGCGGCGTGCGATCCGCTTAGGGCTTGTACAGGACGTCGATGTTCGCGACGTGCGCACGGTGCATTGTCCAGCGCTTCGGATCGACGGATACAGCCAGAATGACTTGACTCGCCTTGTCGAGCAGGCTGCCAAGATGAAGGGCGTCGTCAGGAAGACGGGCATTAGCAAGTCGATCTTCTTCGCATCGGCAATCCTCACGCAGTGGAATCTTGGGATACGGATTGGCGACCTAACTCGGATTGCCGTTCGGGATTTCGACCCCCGCGGTTTTTTCTGGGTTATGGAATCGAAGACGGGCAAAGGGCGATCGCGGATTCTGCAATCAGCAACGCGCGGAGCGATCGCGGCTTGCATTGCCGTGAACCCCCATCGGCAGCTGATCTGGCCCGGATTGGTGGCGCGGAGCTTGTATCGCGCCGTCAGCACGATTGCCAAGGATGCGGGCCTGCCGGGCACGTCCCGTTGGATACGTCGTGGTGCCGCGAGCCTGGTCGAGAACCAGAAGGCCGGCAGCGCCTGGAAATTCCTCAATCACTCGGTCCCCACTTTGTTTGAGAACCATTATCGAGTTGAAAGGCTCGTCGATCCTAACCCTATCGCGCCACCGGAGGTCGCATTTCCTGAGGCCCTTGCGGACCATCCACAACCACCGATCGCAATCATTGATCCAGTCGAACAAGAAAGGCGATGGGAACTCAACAGAGTCGCAACCAAACGGTGCAGGGATCGCAAGAAGGCGGAGAAAGGCGGCGCCGCATGACCGATGCCGACCTTCTCGCAATCCTCAAGAAGTTGAGGAGTGTCAAGGACGGCACCACGTTTGAAACGCATCAGGTTCGCTTGGTGTTATCCCACGCCACCAAAGTCGAACAGAAGCTCGCCAAGAGACACGAACGGCTCTGGCAACTACGCAGAGCAGCGGAGAAACAATTCTTGGCGGGTTGGCCCGATATCAGCCCGTGGCAGGAGTAGCAGCGTAGCACCGCAGGACCCACCTTGAAACATGGGCCCTGGCCGCCCTGGTCGGTGAATCCGGGGTGAGTTTTTCAACTTGGGTGGAGATGCAATGCACGTTCGGACTAACGCACTCGGAAACATCACGCATCACGACGGTCAGGTTGTTCTCGATGTCGAGTCTAACGGCATGATTTGCAAGGTGTGGTTCTCGCGAGACAAGTATTGGGTCTACAAGCTCGACGTCGGGTATGCGTATCTGCTGGCCGAATGCCTGACGGCCGATCAGGCGCGCGACGCGGCGATTGAGCTTTTGGGCGAAGAGATTTGACAAAAGTTGCGGCCTACGGCCGGGGAAGGGTGAGCAATGATCGCAACTGCACTGATTCCCGCCGTCGGGTACTGTCGCATGTCGACCGATCGGCAAGACAAGTCCATCGCCGAGCAGCGCGCCGAAATCGAGCGGTACGCCGCAGCCAAAGGCTACGACCTGCTCGATTGGTATGAAGACCACGGCATCAGCGGCGATAAGACCGAGCTGCGAGAAGCGTTCAAGCGCATGATCGGTGACGCCAATCGCGGTGATTACAAAGCGATCCTCGTGTGGGATCAGGACCGGTTCGGTCGGTTCGATTCGATGGAGGCCGGTCACTGGATTCATCCCTTGCGCAGGGCGGGCGTACAACTCGTCTCGGTGACTGACGGCCCGGTCGATTGGGAGGACTTCGGCGGCCGTCTCATCTATCAGGTGAAACAGGAAGGCAAGCATCAGTTCCTGATCGACATTTCCAGGAACACCGCCCGCGGTCAGATCAAAATGGCCGAGCGCGGCGGGCGTAACGCCCAGGCACCCTACGGCTACGATCGAATGCTCGTTGACGAAAAGGGAGAGCATCGTCTGCGGATCCGGGCAGGTGAGCGAGCAGCGAAGCCAATGGGATGGAATTCGATCCTCGTCCCGGGTGACCCGCGGCGCGTCGAGGCCATTCGGCTGATCTTCACGAAATACGCCAACGAGACGTTGAGCTTGCGCGATCTGGCCCGCATCTTGAACGCGGGCGGCTATTCCAGCGCCACCGGCAAGACCTGGTCATCGAGCATGGTCCGCGGCCTGATGCGAAACCCCACGTATACGGGTGACTCGATATGGGGCCGGCGATCGACCGGCAGATACCATCAGATCGTCGGCGGGGAAATTCAGCGACGCAAGGGACAGACCACGGGTAAGGCGACGACGCATGCGGCCGACAAGTGGATCACGGTCGAGAATGCCCACGAGGCCCTGATCGATCGTGAGACGTTCCATAACGTCCAAGCCAAGCTGACCGCCAACCGCGCGCTTACCGGGCCCCGCCGTGGCGACGTGTACCTGCTGACCGGCTTATGCGCCTGCGGCCACTGTGGCCAAGCCATGCACGGCTGGACCAAGAGCGAAAAGAAGGACCGGCGAGGACTGAAGTACAAGTCGTACCTGTGCAGTGGCTATATCCGGGGCGGTCGTGCCGCCGGCTGCGGTCATCACTCGGTACTCGAACGCGACCTCGTGCCAGTGATCCTCACCAAACTCCGCGACGCGATCTTTGCGGGTGGTCACAAGGATGCATTGCGCGAGCAGATCATGGCCCGTCTGGCTGGCAAACAGGGCAGCCAATCGAGCAGACTGGCCGACCTGAAGCGCCAGGCCGCAGACCTCGATCGGCAAATCGATCAGGGCGCTGATCGCTTGCTCAAGGCACCGGATGACCTGATGGACATCTTGGCACCAAAGCTCTCGGCCATGCGTGAAGAGCGCAAGAGGCTCGCCAAAGAGCTCGCGGCGAGTACCAAGGGCGACAACGCTGTTGACGTCGAGGCGATGGCAGAAGCCGCTATAGATCGTCTGTGGACCCTCTCAGCAGAATTCGAGAAGGCGAATCCCGCCCAGCTGAAAGAACTGCTACGCAGGATTGTCTCGAAGGTCGAGCTTTTCTTTGACGAGCATCGCACAGCACAGCGTACGTTCTATCGATGTGTGCGCGGAATCGTCCAACTACAGCCCGCAGCTACTTACTTGGGATTGGCGCAGCATTCAAACACGTCTTGAGCGTGACCAAGACGTGTCTTTATTTGGCCGAAAAGTACGACGATTATTATCCCGACATGCAACCGCGCCTGGATCGCGGGCTGGTCATCGCCGGTGCGATTTTGCACGACATTGGCAAATTGCGCGAAATCGAGTGGCAGCCCGAAGGTGCGGCCTATACGGCGCCCGGCCGGCTGGTGGGGCATATTTTGCAAGGCCGAGACATCGTACGCGAGGCGGCCCGGGAGCATCCGCTGGACGCGGAAATGCTGTTACGCCTGGAGCACATCATCATTGCCCATCAACGATTGCCCGAATGGGGTTCGCCCAAGCCTCCCATGACTCCCGAGGCCCTGCTAGTTCACTATGCCGACGATATCGACGCCAAGTACAACATGATGTACGTGACCCTGCGCGACGACACGACGCCAGGCCCCATGACTTCGAAGAAAAACCAGCTTTTTCAACAGATCTTTCGCGGTGGAGAGAAATGAATAGCGGCGACGCGATAAGCTGAAACGAGCGAAGACGCTTATCAATGAACGAAATGCGGTTAGACGCGCAGAATGCTGTTGGTACTTGGTTCCGTGTTTATCGTTTATCGCACGCTGTTTCTATTTCGATTCTCGTTTCCAGTACCCATTGGCCTGCCAGGCGGAAATGGCGGCGCTGGGCATGGCCCTTTAGAACGGACCGCGCCAGCCGATGGCGGTCGGCGTTAGGCAGAGGCACATGGGTCAGCACGACCACGCCGCCGGGCGCAACAACCCGTGCGATCTCGGTGAGGGCCGCCTGGCTGAGCGGGGTGCGTTCGACGATGACGTGCCCCACGCTGCCATTGGCCAGCGGGATGGCGTCGGCCCGGCCAACGACCAGGCGGGGAATCGGCCGGCCACGTTCGGGACCCAATGTCTTGTAGCGACTACGATTAAGATTGTACGCGCCGGCATGGCGTCCTTCGCCCCCTATGTCCAGCGTGATCGGCA
>DASXEJ010000075.1 GCA_036490175.1 Pirellulales bacterium
GGCCAAAACTCCAACCTTTCTTTGCGGCGTCCGTCGTTCGTCACGCAGCAGCTCACCGGTCAACACTCCTAGCAAGCACGTGCCGATCGCGGGCAGGGTGCTAAGCAATCCTTCGGGATCCCAACCCCATTGGCGATACCAAGCCCGCCCGGGCAATAAAAGCCGATCGATGTAGCCCGCAACGTTTCCTTCCTGAGAGAAATCCCCCAAATCGAAACCGGGTACCGGCACCCAAGTCATCAGGGCCCAGTAGCCGAGCAACAGCGCTGCAAGTAATGCCAATTGCCCGCGCGGTCGAACGTTCAGAAATATGATCGCGCCGCAGAAGTAACAAGCTGCGATCCGCTGCAGCACGCCAACCCAGCGGATCTCGTGCCAGTGATTGGCCAGCCCACCGTAGTAGAACACGCCGAGCAAATACAGCAGCAAAGCTCGGCGGAAGATGCGCAAGTACAGCGATCGCCGGTTGCCGGGCTCGGCCAAGCGCGAGCCCAAGGCCAATGGGATTGAAACGCCCATGATGTAAACAAACAGCGGAAAGATCAGATCGTAAAACGTGATCCCATGCCACTTGGCGTGCTGTAATTGTCTCGCGGCCAGGGTCACCACCGGCCAATCCGACAGCTTGTGCAAGCCCGCCACCAGGCTATCGGCGCCTATGATCCAGAACATGTCGAATCCGCGCAGCGCGTCCACCGACAACAAGCGGTGCACGGTTTTGGCCGGAACAGGTTCGTGTGGCATGGGTTTGCGAGTTGCGGACGGCAGGCTGCGCCGCGCGGGCAGTGGTCCTAACCGCGCCGACGTGATCGCTTGATTCAAGGCAGCCCGCCATTCTGACCATCACGATTCTGGGGAACAAGTCGCGATCGAATCCCTTCCGAATCGCCGTCAGCATGGATAAACTGGAGCCCGTCAAGGATGGTACGCTTTCGGTGACAAGTAGCTGGTGCTTATTTCGGGAGACAACACGTGCTTTGGTCGCTTTCAGGTGTGTTGGTGGTTCTGTTCGCGATCGTCGTTCCGATTGCGTTGGTCGCAAAGCTCCTCTTTGACGAGCCCCAGTCGTAGCCTCACGTTAGGTGCCCGTCGCGATTGCCTTTAGGCCGCTGTCACGGCTGACATCCTGTGTGGGCCAAGAGACATATCGCCACCGAGGAGCGATGTCGGCCCTCGGTGCGCCGTTTGGCCCTCAAACCTCAAGCCCGCCGGGCCAAGATTTCATTGTCGGCCCAAGCGCCACGGTTTACACTGACGTCGTCCGCCCGAGCATCCGCCGCCAATCGTCCTACCGCCGCTGTTCCGTTAAACTGCTACGCGACATCGCAGCCATGCCACGAAATTTTTCTCGCCGGCAGATGCTCGAAATCGGAGCCCTCGGACTTGCGGGCGTATCGTTGCCGCGACTATTGAGGGCCGAGGAATCCGTGTCGGCCGGCGGAATTCGTCCGCGGGCAGACGCCTGCATCATTATTTTCCTGGATGGCGGTCCCAGCCATCTGGACATGTGGGACATGAAGCCTGCGGCACCGGACGGCATTCGCGGTGAGTTCCAGCCCATCGCCACGAGCCTGCCTGGGGTGCAACTCTCTGAGCACCTGCCCCGCCTGGCCACCCAAATGCACCGGCTAACGCTCATCCGGTCGATGCATCATGGTGTGAACAACGCCCATGCCGCCGCCGTGTATACGGCTCTCACAGGACATGATCGGGGGGAAATCGGCGGTGGAACGTTGCCGACAGATAATCCATCGCCAGGGTCGGTCATGGCCTTGATGCGGCCGCCCGACCGGCAGATCGTGCCCCACATCACTCTCCCGTATATCACGAAGGAGGGGGCCGGCGGTCCGCCACAGCCTGGCTTCTTTGGCGGTCTGCTGGGACACGCGTACGATCCGCTTTTTGTCTTGCGGGACCCGAACTCGCCCGACTTCGCCGTGCCAGAGTTGACGCTCTTGGCCGACGTATCGCTCGAACGGCTGTCTGCGCGACGAAATTTGCTGTCGAACGTGGACCGCTCCTTTTCAACCGCCGCCGGACGACAGGCCCAAGAGTCGATGGATAGGTTCCAGCAGCGGGCACTGGATCTGTTGACGTCCGAGACCACACAACAGGCGTTCCGTTTGTCGGCCGAACCAGACAGCGTCCGCGAATCGTATGGACGAAACATATATGGCCAAAGTGTCCTTTTGGCACGGCGCATGATCGAGGCGGGCACGAGATTGGTCACGATTTCCTGGGCGCCCGATGCCAACGCCACCTGGGATACTCACGGCGGTAACTTCGCGACGCTCAAGAAAGTTTTGTTGCCGCAATTCGATGCAGCCTGTACCAGCCTGATAACCGACCTTGCCGACCGCGGTATGCTGGAGCGAACTGTTGTGGCGGTGCTCGGCGACTTTGGCCGCACGCCCAAGATCAATGCCAACAATGCCGGCCGCGATCACTGGAATTTCTGCTACAGCGTGCTGTTTGCGGGCGGAGGATTCAAGCCGGGACTGGTTTACGGCGCGAGTGACAAGATCGGTGCCTTTCCGGCCCGCAATGCCATGAGTCCGGGCGATTGTATTTCGACGCTCTACCACACGCTTGGCATCGACCCTGGCATGTTCATTCACGACCAGTTTCAGCGTCCTCACCGGCTCGTTCCCAAGGGGGACGTGGTCGGCGAGTTGCTAGTGTAGGGCCAATCGATCCGCCACCTGCTGGCCTGGTCGATGTGCTAGCGCATCTCTCACATTCCTGGGCACGATTACCCCGGCTCGCACCACGCGCGTCGCACCGATTGACTGGGTGTTGATGCTGCGTAACCCGCGCCCAGTCTCTGCCCAACATCCCAGCAATGGGACACGCCAGCGATAGATTACGATGCCGGCAAGCAAACGTGCAAAGTAATAGGCTGCATTCCCTTATGTTGAATGTTCTTCCGTTCTTCGGACGCTGGCACACGGCTTGCTTCATGGGTGAAATGAGGCGCTAGCTTTGTAGCCGTTGCCGGTATCGCTGTCTCTTTCCGTCCCAGTCCTACTACTTGGCAGGCCGCGCATTACGGCACGACGGATGCGGAAACGAATTTGTTGCCAAATCGCTGTCGGACTAACTATTGCCGCCTGCGCAAATGCCTGTGCATGAACCTCGGGCGTCATATCGTGTTTTCTCTGGCTACCGCCTAGCCAGAAAGACGTCCGCGCTTGGGCGGATGGCGCAAGCCCACCGCCCAAGTCGGGTTTTTCCCTGTCCGTGTACCGACGGGCAAAGCTGCGTATCCCTTATTTCGGCGAATTCGGCCGAGGTCGTACGCCGTGGGCGTCGATGCCTGCCCCTTGGATCGGCACGATGGTCGCGGTAGCCTTGAGCGCAGTTACATGCGCTGAATTGGGTTTGCGGTCATGACCGCAGCCAACACGCCGCCCTGGGGGACTGCATGCGGGAAATTGGAACCGTACCGAACGCGCGCGATGCCCAGCGCTTGGCCGATTACCTGTTGACGCTTGGAATTCGCAGCCGCGTTGAAGCGAAAGAGGACGGCTCTTCGATCTGGGTCTATGAGGAAGACCAGCGCGAGCGGGGGCGCCAGGAGCTAGAACAGTTTCTTAGTGCGCCCTCCGATGCACGCTACGAGCAGGCTACTCAGCAGGCACGACGCCTGGAGCGGGAGGCAGCGGCCCGGGAGAAGCGTTACAGCAAGAACGTCATCGATATGCGCGATCGTTGGGACACGGGCCGGCTCGGACGCCGTCCGGTCACGATGTCGCTGGTAGCGATCAGCTGCGGTGTGGCATTGATTTACGGCTTCGGTAATTCGGCCGAGGGCATCGTACGACTGAGCGAGCTATGGTTCCGAATTCCGGTCGTTGCCGATGGACATGTCTTAGGCTTTGCTCCACTTTCGGCCACGCTACAGGGACAATTGTGGCGGCTCGTGACGCCCATCTTTATTCACATGTTCCCCATGCACCTCCTCTTCAACATGTTTGCCACAATCGATCTGGGCTCTCAGGTCGAGTTGCGACTGGGGACCTGGCGCATGCTGGCAATGGTGTTGCTAGTCGCGATCGTGTCCAACGTCAGTCAAAACTGGTGGGTCGGACCGAACTTCGGCGGGATGTCCGGCGTCGCTTATGGGCTGTTTGGTTACATTTGGATACGAAGCCGCACGGATCCCACTTCCGGATTCTTCATGTACCCGACGACGGTGATGGTGATGATGTTGTGGTTGATTCTCTGCTACGTTGGTTTTTTCGGCTCCGTCGCTAACGCGGCTCATACCGGTGGACTGGCGATGGGCGCGGCACTGGCCTTTGCACCCACTATTTGGCGACGCCTGAACCTATGATTTCCTGGCCCGGCGACGTGTTGTGCTTCGTAGGTTGACTTTGCGGGCGACATTGCCGCAAAAAGAATCTCGCCATTGCTTGCGGCACTTGTCAGCGGCGCCGCGACCGACGTACAATGCGGCCTCATTCGCAAGCGGAGCAGACGAAACGAACGCGCAGCAGTCTTTTCTCCGGCTACGTATAGCGCACGACTAAGGGCATGGCGGAGAGTAGTGTCCGCCGTAACTTACGGTAATTAATAATCGTGTACTGCAAAGTACGGAGCGGGCAATGGAGAGAGCAGGACAATTTTGTCGTGCCTCAAACCTGCAACGTTTTGCCGAGTGATGTCTTGGGAAGGGTAATGTGATCAATCGTTGATGCATCGGCTCGACGCCGGCGCAGGCGATTAGTCGATGATCTGTTTTAACAAGGAGAGATTTCCATGAAGAAGTTGTTCACGCTGGCAGCGATTTTGGGTCTGGGCCTGTCGACCATCGGTTGCGGCGACGCCGCCAAGAAGAAGGATGCTCCCAAGGCCGCCGAGACGCCGGCCGCCGCTCCTGCCGGTGAAACCAAGTAGTTATAAATTCGCCAAAATTTGTACGGAGGGGGACATGCTTTATGTCCCCCTCTTTTTTTGCGATGTGGCTGCGTCGCTGGGGTGTCAAGCGGTCTCATGCACCTGCAGCCCCAATTCCTCGATCATCTGCTCGCGAATCTTGAACTTCTGAATCTTGCCCGTGACAGTTTGCGGAAAGGCGTCGACAAACTTCACGTACCGCGGCACTTTGAAATGCGCCAACTTCGCGCGGCAGAAATCGCGCACTTCGGCTTCACAAAGTGCAAGCCCCGCCTTGAGCTTGATCCAGGCGCAGAGTTCTTCGACGTACTTCGGATCGGGCACACCCACGACCGTGGCCTGTTCGATGGCAGGATGTGTGAACAAGAATTCCTCAATCTCGCGTGGATAGATATTCTCTCCGCCGCGAATGACCATGTCTTTGATCCGACCGGTGATGCGGAAGTAACCGTTCGTTTGCCGCACCGCTAAATCTCCCGTATGCAACCATCCCTCCGCGTCGATGGCCCTGGCCGTGGCTTCGGCATTGCCGTAATACCCCAGCATCACGACATGCCCCCGTGCACAGAGTTCGCCCTGCATGCTGTCAGGAACTGCGCATCCCGTGACTGGATCGATCAGCTTCACTTCCACTCCTGGCAGTGGCTGTCCCACGGTTTCAACGCGTAGTTCAAGCGGGTCGTCAGAGCGCGTCTGCGTGATGACGGGCGAGGCTTCGGTCTGACCATAGGCAATCGTGATTTCGTGCGCCCCCATGCGATCGACAACCTGTCGCATAACTTCGATAGGGCAAGGGCTGCCCGACATGATGCCCGTGCGCAAGCTCGACAAATCGCGGCTGCCGAAGGTCTCGTGCTGCAACTGGGCGATAAACATAGTCGGCACGCCATACAACACCGTAGCTCGCTCGCGCTCGATCGCGGCTAGCGTGGCCCCGGGGTCGAACGATTCGGCAGGCACGACCATCGCCGCGCCATAAACGATCGAACACATGTTCGCCAAGACGCAACCAAAGCAATGGTAGAACGGCACAGGAATGCAGATCCGATCGTTTTCGCTCATCCGTTGGCAGCCGCCAACGTAGTACGCATTGTACAGCAGGTTTTGATGGCTCAACGTGGCAGCCTTCGGAAAACCGGTCGTTCCCGAAGTGTACTGAATGTTGATTGGATCCAGCGGCGAAAGCTGCTCGCCAAGCAATGTAAGATCAACCGCGGGATCGGCCCGGTCGAGCATGTCATTCCAAGAGATCGCGCCTGCTGGCGTTTCCCGTTTAAGCGAGACCACCCAGCGCAGATTCGGAAAGCGATCGCTCGCTACTGTGCCCGGCGCCGTTGTTGCCAGTTCGGGACATACTTCGTCCAGCATGGCGAAGTAGTTCGAGGACTTGAATCGGTCAACAAGGAATAGGGCCACGGCGTCGCTTTGTCGCAGAACGTATTCCAGCTCGAAGGGCCGATACGCGGGATTGATCGTCACCAGCACGGCGCCGATGCGGGCCGTGGCAAACTGCAAGACGACCCACTGCGGTACATTGGTCGCCCAGATCGCCACGTGCTGACCCGCGCCAATACCGAG
Organism: Pirellulales bacterium; assembly: GCA_036490175.1. Taxonomy (NCBI): domain Bacteria; kingdom Pseudomonadati; phylum Planctomycetota; class Planctomycetia; order Pirellulales; species Pirellulales bacterium. Next base: position 6,478 of record DASXEJ010000075.1, read on the forward strand.
TGCGACCAGCCCGCGCGCCGCCCGGTCCACCTCGGCCAGGAATTCGGCGAAGGTCCATCGTTGTCCTAGGGCGGGAAAGACCAGTGCATCGCGTTCGGGAAACGCGCGAGCCGTTCGCACCAATGCCTGGCCAATCGTCAAACCTGCGACCCACGGCGTCGCTCCGTCGCTCGCCATGAACTTTCTCCCAGACGTCTGCGATGAGAAGTGTCCGAACAACGCTCGCCCCGCCGTACGGCAGGCAGGAACTCCGGCCGTACATTCCCTACGACGATGATGAATCTTGCCGGCAAAGGCCGTAGAAGGCAAGCGATCCTGCCGCCGCAGACATGACGGGTTCAGTGGCGGGCGCGCTCGAACATCGCCACGGCGATCGGCACGTACGCCATCAGAGGCAACCAGGCGGACAATGAGGGGCTGAGCATATACACCGTCCCGAGGTATTGGCAGGACAGGACAGTCAGTGAATAGACACTAACGACACCGACGCACATGCCGATCGACAAATACATATTGCGGCTCTCGCGCCCCAATACCAGTGGTAGGCCCAGAAACAACAACGTCACGTCCAGCAGCGGTTGTACGATGCGAACATGAATGGCCACCCGCACGTCAGATCCGAAGTCCAAACTCGGATTCTTCAGCCCCGCGACCATGTCGGCAACCGAGGAAAACTGGCGCCACTGTTGGCCGCCGGTCAATTGCTCGAAGGTGACGTCGCTGACAACAAAGCAATGGTCGGCTGCCAGCCAGTTGGCATCGTGCGGGGTAATAACGATGGGCCGCCCTGCCAGCTGCAGCGATGGCTTGGCCGCGATACCGGGCGGTTCTTTGACCTGCTTCAATAAGTATCCGCCCGGCCGATCCCCTTCAGCCGGCAGATAATACGCGTTGGCGGCGCTCAGCTCGGTTCCCCAGACTCCGAAGTCGGGCGGCAGCAGGAAACTTGCCCCCTCGACACGTTTCTCATTGGAATATGTCCGATTGCCGCGCAATAGGATGCCTGTCTGATTGTCGTGGCGCGGCCGGAACTGTTGGGCCTGATCACCAAGCAAGTCGCGCGAGTCGCGGCTCATTTGTTTGCG
>DASXEJ010000076.1 GCA_036490175.1 Pirellulales bacterium
CGGGCTGACAGGCGAATAGCGGTACTGCGAGCCGAGCAAAAACGAGCGCATGGTCTTCCAGCAGGTGTCCATCGTAATCGTTTCGCTTTCGTCCCAGCGAGCGGCGAAGGCGCCCAGTATGGTCTCGAACGGGCCCAAGACCACGAGATTTACCGGATCACCGCTCCGCGTCGCGTGCCGGTTATTCGTTGCGGCGGGCATTTCGCGGAGACGCTTAACGAGCGTCGCCACGTCGCAATCGACCGTTGTGCCAGGCGCGTGCACGGTCGCCAGATCGCGCCGCAGATAGTCGACCGCGATCCCCGGCACGGTGAGCGAGAATGTGAATGTTACGGCTTTATCTTCCGTGCCATCAGACTCGACGCGACCGGTCAACATATCGAGCGAGTCGCCGCCGGCGTGCAGACAGACTTGCACGATCTTCGTACCAAGGTCGAGCGGTGTGAACACGAAGCCTTCGGATGTCGCGCCCGGCATGATCGGGCGGAGGTGGAAAGCGTGCTCTTGAAAATAGGCATCCATGCGGCGATTGGCGCGATAAGCCGTGATGAGTTTGACTAAAATCAAAGGCAGGAGCGGGAGGATAGTAACCAGGATCCAAGCGACCAATCCGAACGTCGAAAGACGTTTGAGAATGGAAAAGTGGTTGGCGGCGGCAACCTCGAGCGCGGTGTAATAGTTCGGATCGATTCGCACCAACTGCAGGCGCAACGGCGCTTGTGAAGTGTTTTCAATCCGCAGGTACAAGGCTTGCAAGCCGCGCCGACTAAGCGGAACGCCGAACCTCCGTTCGCTTTCCAGCGCGTCGAGCACGGCAACGGTGGCACGGGCGCGCGGTTCCTGTTGAATCTCTGCCCGGCTGAGGAAAGCCCTGTACGTGGGATCCGGAGCGTATCGCGTCGTGACAATTCGCTTGAGTAGGTCGAACATCGGCTCGATTGGATCCTTGGAGGGAGGAACACCAAACGCGTCGGCTGCGTTCGCAGTCTGGATATCGCGAGTCGCGAACGCCGAGCGCAGGTTCGTCCATCGCGATTATGCTCTCTGTACTTCGCTGTTCCCCAACGGTGCCTGGGAATGTGCCTGATTTTGGGGCTCCGGCGGGTCCTGGGGAGTCCGCCGAGCCGCAGGATAGGCACCGCGGCGGTTTCTGGTACAATGCTTGATCATAGTTGTACCAGCGGAGCGTCTAAGTCGAGCGTCCGATCGCAATGCTTAGGATGGTATGCCGTTGGGACTTGTGGCGACCTGACCAGACGAGATTCGATTTCCCACATTCAGCATCTTCCACGACCGGCTCTGGCATGGGACGCAGGCAAGTGGTTTAAACAGCCAGAACAGTCGTTTTGACAGCCAGCCAGGACAACTAGCATCAAGTGCCTTCGGCTGATCGAGTGTGATGGGGCGACCAAATTCCACAGGAAGGGCTGGCGATGAACTCGGCGACAATGAAGGTCCTGGGGATTTTTCGACGCTATCGCGTTGGTCCGGGCGAGATGTTGTTTATCCATAATCTCGATCATGCCCCCCAGGTGGCGATGGCCAAGCTAATTTCGGACGGACTGGTATTAAAGGAGCGGGCGAAGAACGCCTACTGCCTGACCAACACTGGCTTTGCCGCCGTGCAATCGTTGTAAGAAGTCCGCCGCCGTCATTGAATGCGCGCGTGGCCGGCTGCGTTGTGGCCTGATCGCGTGGGGTATCCGCCCGACAGTCTGTCGTATTCGGCTCCGCCACATCTCTACCCCGCTGGACTCGGATGCCAAAGACAAAGCAAAGGCGCGCCGCTGCCGAGGTTGCAGTCAGGCGTGGGTCGCGCGTTCGCGTTGCGCGGACCAAAGTCGGCTGGGGCGTTTTTGCCGAGCGCTGGTTTGCCGCCAGCGAGATCATCGGCGAGATCGAGGGGCACATCATCGACGACCTCGACTACGGCTCGCGGTATTGCATGGATCTGGGCGATAGCCGCTGCCTGGAACCGGCGCCCCCTTTTCGATTCATGAATCATTGTTGCGAGCCGAATTGCACGTTTAGCTGGCACGATATCGAAGGGCGGAATGGTCAACCGGCGCAGCGCCGTGTTTTCGTGATTGCGAACTATCGCATCGCACGCGGCGAAGAGCTAACGATCGACTACCGCTGGCCGCCGCACATGGCCATTCCGTGTCGTTGCGGTGCCGAATCGTGTCGTCAATGGGTTGTGGCCGAGAGTGACCTGGATACCGTGCTCGCCGCGATCGCCACACAGAGGTCAGTTGCCAAACAGGCGAGTGCCCCGTCGCAAATCGGCCCGTGATTCTGGCGGGCCGCGATTCAAGTGAAAGATCAGTCGCATATCCCCGGCAGCCGGCGTTGCTGGGCCGGCTGCCGAGGACATCGCGTTGTTCAACTCGCACGATGTTAAGCGTGCGCTGTTCCAATGCGTGCTATGCGAGAGCTTGCTGGTGCGCTGACGTGCAGTCTAAATAGCAGCTTAGTAACGACCGCCGCGGCCGCCGCCGCCACCACCACCACCGCCTCCGCTGCGACCGCCGCCGTATCCGCCCGGCCGACGTCCGCCACCACCACCGCCACCGCCGCCGCCACGTGGGCCGCCGCGATCTTCGCGTGGCTTGGCCTCGTTGACCGTCAAGGGGCGACCTTCGTGCTCTTGCTCGTGCAAACCGCGGATCGCGGCTTGAGCTTCGGCTTCGGTGCCCATTTCCACAAAGGCGAATCCTTTGCTTCGGCCGGTCTCGCGGTCTTCAATGACCTGCACGCTTTGAATCGTGCCGAACGGGGCGAACAGCGCTTCCAGATCGGAATTCTTTACGCTGTAGCTCAGGTTCCCGACATACAGTTTCTTTCCCACCACTCGTCTCCTGTGGCTGCTGGAGTTTGTACTGTGGTTGTCGCACGACCGACGACACCATGAGAAGCATGGTGGGAACGCCGATAGCGCGGCAATCCCGATCAGAAATGACCACCAATGACAGTACAAATACCAGTGACATGCGGCCCACAATCATGCTTTCCGGGCCGACAAAGAAAGGGGTCGCAAATCGACCCAGGCAGGCGGGAAGTCGAGAGGTAAATCCCATGCCGCAAATTCGGCAGACGGGGGTGTCCCTGTTCGGCGGACCAACCAGCGATAGCTAGTATACCGGTTGCAGTGCAGGGCGATAGTCTTTCTGCCAGCAACCCGGCCGAATGGTAGCCCACAGCCGGCGCTGGAAGCGCCTGATTTCCGTTTGACCAGCGAAGCACATTTGATACCATAGGGCCACTGAGATTATGTACACGTGAGTCGATACTCCGTGCTTTGAGATTGCTTTTCGTGCAGCGGTACGCCTCGCACCTTTACCCAGGCTTGCGAAGATATCTCTCTCGACCGCGATTGATCTGACAGCTCAGTGCCGCCGGGCGCCTTCAGGTTGGATGGTGCGGATTTGCGATCATCTCACCACGGAAGGGGGCGCATCGAGCCTCGCTCCGGCTGTGATCTTTGATGTCGTTTTGTATGGGAGAGGTTTGAATGCCTCAGGGTACGATCAAGAAGTTGATTTCGGAAAAGGGCTTTGGATTCATCGCCGGCGAGCGGGGAGAGCTGTTCTTCCACCACTCGGCTGTGGAAGGTACGTCGATCGAGGCTTTGCACGAAGGCCAGACCGTCGAGTACACCGAAGGACGTGGTCCTAAGGGCCCCCGCGCTGAGAACGTCAAGGTCGTCTAACCTTGGCGTTTGATTGTGCGATCATGAGACTTGAGAGCCCCGCGGAGTAATCCACTCCGCGGGGGCTCTCGCTCGCGACGCCTGTGCCCCGCGGCAGGTTCTGGACTGTGGTCCTTCTGCCAGTGGTTCTTCTGCACGGTAATATTCCGCACAGTGATTTTTCCACACAGTAGTTTTTCCGCACTGTGGCTGTTACATCGTGACATCTAGGCGGCGCTTTTTCCGCATCACTACTCTGCGGCATCGTGCCCGAGAATCATAACGATTCGCCCGAGGTCCAAGCTTGTCAATCGTCAAGAGGTGAGTAAGGTGTCGACGCTCGAGCGGATTATTTCCCCCGATGCATTCGATCTGGAAAACGTGATCGCCGATCGAGAGGCCATCAACCAGGTCAATCCGCAGCGCTTCGAATGGGAGCAGCTATCGGCCGTCGTGCACGACGATCCAGATTCCCAGATCATCGTCGGATACAGGGATTTGACTGAGGATCAGTGGTGGTGCCGGGGGCATTTTCCCGGCAGGCCTTTGGTGCCTGGCGTGTTGATCTGCGAAGCAGCGGCCCAACTTTGCAGTTATCACGCGCAAATACACGATCTGACCAACGGCAAGACACTCGGCTTCGGCGGCCTCGACCGCGTGCGATTCCGCGAAATGGTGAGCGTGCCCAGCCGGCTGGTCATCATGGCCAAGGTAGTCAAGATTCGTCACGGCACGATGATCGTCTACCGGTTCCAATGCTACGTCCGCGACTCCTTGGTCTGCGATGGCGAGCTACGGGGCATTGGTCTGCCCGCACTTTAAAGCTCGCGCGGCGACGACGAGCTTTTCGTTACTTCTTTATGTGCTGCGTGTCGCTCGGTTGCTGCGCTTCTTTGGTCTTCTCTTTGGGCCCGAAGAGGGCTTCGGCGCACAACGGGTTGTTGAACATGGCCTCGTGATCGTGCCCCACGTCGGGTACCTCGACCCGCCGCCAGTTGAACGTCCAACCGTGCTTGCGCGCAAGTTCCTCGGCCGCCTGAAAGCAATTCTGTCCACGCTGCCAGCGGGTCGCTCCTTGCCGATCGGACTCGGGCGTTTTGCTTAGGTACTCGTCGCGCTCGGTGTCGTTCTTGCCCAGGTAGAGTGTGATCGGTTGCGCCAGAAAGTGGCGCAGCGCCTCGTCCGAAGAAAGATCATGCGGCAGCCCACCAAATCCGAGAGGGTACTGCTGATCGCGGTCGGGAAAAATATATGTCCCCGGATTCGCCACGACGATGCGCTCTGCACCGGCCGTGACAAATGCCGCCAAGCGGATCAAAAACTGCCCGCCCCCGGAATGGCCGATCAGGTAGTAGGGCATGTCCGGACGGTTTTCGCGGCGGCGAATCTCTGCGGCTAATTTGGGAATCAAGCTCCAGGTCCATTTTTCGCGCGGTTGGACTTTTCCTGCCACCTTCAAGCCGCCGAGTTGATAGCTCTCGAACGGAAAACGGTCCTCGGCAAACCGCGGCGCCACGATCAACGCGCTAAACCGGTCCCCCATGCCTCGGGCGTCGTTCCGATATTCCTCAGCATTACGCAGGACGCCATGAAAAACCAGGATCATCGGCCCGTCGCGGTAAGACTCGGGCTTGTGCGTGAACACCTCCAGCGGCGTCCCATCGACATCGACGGTCAAGGCGTGCGCACCGTGCGGGATGTCTGGTGCAGCGCTGACCAGCAACGCGATTGCTAGCGTGGCAGAGACGATCATGCGTGAGTCCGATCTTCTCGAGGGTGCATCGTTAGTCGGCAAGCAAAGGCTCTGCACGACGAATTAAACGCGCGGGACGCGCTCGGCACGAACGTCGGATGCGCTCGCTTGCGCCGCGCCAGACGACTATAATCCGCTGCGCGTGAAATGAATACGCCCCAGGACCCCCGCCCAGGAACTGACCCATGCGATTCGTTGTATCGCTTGCTTTGCTGATGCTTTGGTCGACCACCATCCAGGCCGAAGATATGGCCGCAGCCCGATTGGCAAATTGGCACCAATGGCGCGGTCCGTTGGCCAATGGGACATCTCCTACGGCAAACCCGCCGCGCACCTGGGACGAGAATTCGAACGTCCGCTGGAAAGTTACTTTGCCGGGGGAGGGAAGTTCGACGCCGATTATTTGGAACGACAAAGTCTTTGTGCTTTCGGCAGTCATGACCGACCGCACCATCGAGTTGCCGCCAGAGCCAGAGAAACCGGCTGCCCAAGAGGGTACGCCCATGCCGCGGCGGGCCAAACGTCCCAACAACTACTTTCAGTTCGTAGTCATGTGCCTGGATCGGTCCACTGGCAATGTGCGTTGGCAGGATGTCGCCGCCGAGGAAGTGCCGCATGAAGGGCACCATCCTGACCACGGCTATGCGTCGTTCTCGCCGACAACCGATGGCCAGTACCTATATGTGTCGTTCGGGTCACGTGGCATTTTCTGTTACGACCTGAACGGCCGCCAGCAGTGGAAACGCGACTTGGGAGACATGCAGACATATGCCACCTTTGGCGAGGGAACGTCACCGGTCATACATGACGACTCGCTGATCGTGAATTGGGATCACCAGGGCGAGTCGTTTCTGATGGTGCTCGATGCGCATACCGGCGAGACGCGTTGGAAGGTCGATCGCGAGTCAGTAACCAGTTGGGCCACGCCGCTGGTCGTGGAATACGAAGGACGCACGCAGGTTATTGTCAACGCCAGCAGCCGTACGCGCAGTTACGACCTTAAAACGGGTGAGATCATCTGGGAATGCGGCGGACAGGTGGCGGCCGCCATCCCCTGCCCGGTCACCTACGAGGGGCTGGTGTACTGCATGACGGGATTCCGCGGCAGCGCCCTGTATGCCATTCCTCTCAGCGCCCAGGGAGACATTACCGACACAGACAAGGTAGCCTGGCATCGCCATGAGGCCACACCCTATGTGCCGTCGCCGCTCTTGTACGGCGACCTGCTTTATTTCACCGGCTCGAACTCGGCGATTTTGTCCTGCCTGGACGCGAAAACCGGTGAACCGGTTTTTGAAAAGAGTCGCTTGCAGGGACTGAAGAACCTTTACGCCTCGCCCGTAGGCGCCGCCGAACGCGTCTACATAACGGGGCGCGACGGGGTCACACTGGTGTTAAAGCACGGACGTACGCTGGAAGTGCTGGCGACGAACAAGCTCGACGATCGTATTGACGCCTCGCCGGCCATCGTTGGCACGCAGCTGTTTCTGCGAGGCCATGGTCACATGTATTGCCTTGAGGAAAAACCAGCGAAGCCCTAGTCGTGTGCGCCGTCCACGTGCTGATCGAAATCAATGATTGAGCCCGTCATCAGGCCCGAGCGGTCGGAAAGCATGAAGGCCACCATGCGAGCGGCTTCGCCAGACTTGATCAGCCGGCCGAACGGTTGAGTTTGTTCGGCCTTTTCGAGCCAGTCGCTGGGGGCATTGTGAAATTGCTTCTGGATGGCGTCCTCGCCGGGCGTGTCCATCCAACCCAGGTTGAGGCCGTTAACGCGAATGCGTTGCTTGACGACGGCATGAGCGACATTTTTCGTTAGTGTCGCCAGCGCGCCTTTGGACATCGAGTACGGCGTGAGGAACGACTGGCCGCCGTGGCTCGACATGCTGATGATGTTGACGATCGATCCGCGGATTCCTTTGTCGAGCATCAGCCGCACCGATTCCTGCATTAAAAAGAACGGCGCCCGCACGTTGAGCGCGACCATCTCGTCGAACAGTTCCGGCGATGAATCGAGAATCGTGCCGCGTCCCGTGTTGGCCGCGCTATTGACCAGATAGTCGACGCGACCGAAGGCGTCGCGAGCCGTTTGCACGATCTTGCGGCAATCGCTCACTCGCGTCAGGTCCGCCGACACGAACTCGGTGCGACAGCCCAGGCCGGTGAGCTCACCTGCCAGGCGGCGGCCATTCTCCGTATGGCGGCCGCAGATCACGAGGCCGTCGATCATTTTCTCAGCGAGCAATTGTCGCGAGATGGCTTCCCCCAGCCCTTGCGTGCTGCCCGTGACGATGGCGACTTTGCCGGCATTTTCGGCCATGGCGTGTTGCTCCTCGAAGATTGCGCGTGGTCACTGCTTTCAGCATACGAAGTGTAACGAGGAGGCGATCTCGACGGTATCCTAAGGCAATGGCGTCTTTGATAGCCCCGCACTGCCCTGTGCCGGCGAATTGAACATGCCGGCTGGGGCGAGTTAGAATGTGTGCGAGCCGTCCGTCCTGATCAAGTCTCCACTTTTCAGGCGATGAATTAGTTTGCAGAAGCGATGGACGTACGATATGCGCCGTGCCCACACGAGGGGAGTATTGTGCGCGCTGCTCGTGGCTTGGTCGGGCGTGAAATCCATCCCGGCGCGCGCTGCCGACGCACTGGCCGGCGATGTCGAGTTCTTTGAAAAAAAGATCCGGCCGATCTTTGTCGAGCATTGCAACGAGTGCCACAGCGGGGCAAAGCCCAAGGCAAACCTAAGGCTCGATGTCTCCGAGGGATGGATTCGCGGCGGCGATTCGGGGGCCGCGGTAGTGCCGGGCAAGCCCGACGCAAGTCCCTTAATAAGTGCCGTCCGTCACGATGGATTGGAAATGCCGCCGGCAGGAAAGCTTTCTGCCGAGAAAATTCAGCTGCTCGAGCAATGGGTGGCGCGCGGCGCACCGGCTCCGCGTGATTCTGAAACTCCGGCGCTTCCCGTGTCCCAGACAGTTATGGATTTGGAGACGGGCCGTAAGTTTTGGGCGTATCAAGCGACCCGAGAACCGGCAATTCCTGACATCGACGAGTCCAATGGGGGTGATCATCCTATCGATCGACTCGTGCGGGCTCGCCTGAAAGCCGAGAAGCTGGGTCCCTCGCCGCCCGCCGGCCGGGCAGTGCTTGTGCGGCGGCTGTATTTTGATTTGTGGGGGCTTCCCCCAGAGCCATCCGAACTCGAAGCCTGCGAGCACGATGCTTCCGCTGATTGGTACGAGGCACTCGTAGGCCGGCTTTTGGCCTCGCCGCGGTTTGCTGAGCGTTGGGGCCGGCACTGGCTGGACATCGTACGTTATGCCGAATCGTTGACGTTGCGGGGATTCATTCTGCCCGACGCCTGGCGCTATCGAGACTACGTGATTGATAATTTTCATCGAGATCGACCCTACGATCAATTTCTGCGCGAGCAAATCGCCGGCGACCTGTTGCCGACTGTATCGGTCGAAGACCGCCAACGACAATTAATCGCGACCACGTTTCTGGCGCTGGGCAATACCAATCTCGAAGAGCAAGACAAGCGCCAACTCGACATGGATGTGGTTGACGAGCAACTCGATGTCATCGGCAAGGCGTTTCTCGCGCAAACGATCGGATGCGCGCGCTGTCATGACCACAAGTTCGACCCGATTCCAACGCGAGACTACTACGCCCTGGCCGGCATATTGCGCAACGTCCAGGCATTGGAACACGAAAATGTTTCAAAGTGGATGACGGTTCCGTTGCCTTTGCCGCCAGAAGAAGAAATGAAATTCGCGCGCCAGGAAACCGCCTTGGCGACGATCGGCCGCGAAATCGAAGAGACACGGGCCCAGATCGCGGCACGGGCCGGCAACACGGCCGGGGTCGACCTGTTGCGCGGGCAATTCGCGGCTTCTGCCAAAATCCCCGGCATCGTCGTCGACGATAGCCAGGCCAGAAAGGTCGGCCAGTGGCAAACGTCGCAGCACACGAAGCCTTATGTGGGCGCTGGCTACATTCACGATCTTGACGAGGGAAAAGGAGACAAGACCGTCACTTTCGTCCCAGAATTACCGAGCAACGGCCGCTACGAAGTGCGGTTGGCGTACACGCCCGGCCCGAATCGCGCTGCCGATGTTCCGGTTACGGTGTTCAGTGCCGATGGCGAAAAGCTCGTACACGTGAACATGCAGCGGCGCCCACAGCTCGATGGCCGCTTTGTATCCCTCGGCGAGTATCGTTGCGAAGTCGCGGGGCAAAGCTTCGTACTCGTTACCAATGAAAACACCCGCGGGCATGTCGTGGCGGACGCCGTGCAGTTTCTGCCGGTGGATGAAGCCGCCCGGCCGGCCGAACGCGACAAGGACGCGCCATCAGGTCCGTCGAATGCGGATTCGGACATAGCTGCCCAGAAGAAGAAATTGCAGACGCTCGAAAGCGATCTCAAACGCATGCGCGCGGCGGCCGCAAAACACCCGACCGTTATGACCGTGGTCGAGCGAAACAAGATTGAGGACACTGTCGTACATATCCGCGGATCGGTCCACGCATTGGGAGACGTCGTCCCGCGAGGTGTTTTACAAGTTGTCGCGCCGCGTTTTGAGATGCCAATGCCAGCCGACCAGAGCGGCCGAGTGCAATTCGCCGAGTGGCTGGCCGCAGCCGAAAACCCCCTAACGGCCCGCGTCTATGTTAATCGGGTCTGCCATTGGCTCTTTGGCCAGGGACTGGTTCGCACGGTCGATAATTTCGGCTCGACCGGTGAATTGCCATCGCACCCCGAGTTGCTCGATCACCTGGCTTTGCGATTCGTCGCCCGCGGCTGGTCAGTGAAACAGTTGGTACGGTATATCGTGACGTCGCAGACGTATCGGCAGTCGTCGGCCGAGCGCGCGGACGGGTTGGCCACGGATCCGGAAAATCGACTTCTTTGGCGCAACAATCGTCAACGACTCGAGGCCGAATGCCTGCGCGATGCGATGCTTTCAATCAGCGGGCAATTGAGCCTGGACGTTGGCGGTTCGACAATTCGCGCCGGCACCTCGGCCGACTACGACTATGTTGATACCGGCACGCGTCGCAGCGTCTACCTGCCGGTGTTGCGTAACGCGCTGTCGGAGTTTCTCGACGTATTCGATTTTCCCGACCCCAGTCTGGTGGTCGGACGCCGGAACGTCAGCACCGTTGCTCCACAAGCGCTGCTGTTGATGAACCATCCGCTTGTGCAAGCGCAGGCCGCGGCCGCGGCGCGGCGGTTGCTTGCCGAAGAGCTGACCGACGACCAGGCTCGCCTGCTGCGTGCGTGTTTGCAAGTCTTGGGTCGCAATCCGTCGACCGCAGAGCGAGAAGTCATTGGCCAATCGCTCGCCGCCGGGGGTCCGCAAGCGGAGCCGGCGCAGCCGCGTGAGGAGGCCTGGACCGAAGTGTATCATTTGTTATTTTCGTCGCTCGATTTCCGCTATCGAGACTAATGGATCGTCTCATGACGTCACTCGGCAGCTTGTCACGCCGGCAGTTTCTGCAAGGTTCCGCTTGCGGCTTTGGCTCGTTGGCATGGTCGGCGCTTGCCACGGCCGCTGCGCGCGCGGAAGAAACCGCATCGCAGCGCGGGCCGCACTTTGCACCGCGAGCGAAGCGGGTGATCTTTTTATTCATGCAAGGCGGGGTGAGCCAGGTCGATTCGTACGATTACAAACCGCGGCTGGCTGCTGACGATGGCAAAAAGATGCCCTTTGACGACGCGCGACAGCGCGCCAATACGGGCCGCGGCGATTCGTCCCAGCGGGTGATGCGATCACCGTGGAAATTTTCGCAATTTGGCGAAAGTGGTCGGTGGGTTTCCGCGTTGTTTCCAGAGGTGGCGCGACACGTCGACGATCTGTGCCTGCTTCACGGCGTGCATACCGAAGGAGTCGCCCACGGCCCGGCGACGCTCTTTTTGCATTGCGGCGCGACGAACTTCATCCGCCCTTCGATCGGCGCCTGGGCGCTCTATGGCCTGGGAACCGAGAACGAGAATCTGCCTGGCTTCGTCACAATTTCGCCATCGTCGGGTAACGGAGGGTCGCGTAATTACGGCAACGCGTTCCTGCCCGCTGCGTATCAGGGGACGGCCTTGGGGAAGGCTGGCACTCCGGTCGCCGCCAGCGCAATACGCAACTTGCAACCGGTTGCTGGGTCGGGCGGTGCGCAGCGCCGCCAGCTGGATCTTTTGCAAAAACTCAACGAAGCGCAGCGGCAAAGATTCGCCAGCGACACGGAGCTAGAAGCCGCGATGCGATCGTATGAGTTGGCTTGGCGCATGCAAGGCGTCGCACCGCATGTACTCGATCTGTCGAACGAAACGCAAGCAACGCAGGATCAATACGGCATCAGCCAGGCTACGACTGACAATTTTGGCCGACAGTGCTTATTGGCGCGGCGACTTTGCGAGGCGGGAGTCCGCTATGTGCAAGTGACCTATGGAGACAACACGGCCAATCCGGCTTGGGATCAGCATTCCAACTTGCCCAAGCACGCCGAGCACGCGCGAGCCGTTGATCAACCGATTGCCGCGCTGCTGGCGGATTTGAAGCAGCGCGGGCTGCTCGACGACACGATCGTATGGTGGGGAGGCGAATTCGGCCGCACGCCTTATGCGCAGAATAATGGCACCGGTCGGGATCATAACCCGGAAGGGTTTACCGTGTGGTTGGCCGGCGGAGGGTTCAAGGCGGGAACTGCTTTTGGCCAGACTGACGAATTCGGTCATCGCGCCATCGCCGGCCGCGTCCACATGCACGACTTGCACGCGACAATCCTGCACCAATTAGGATTGGACCACGAGCGTTTAACTTACCGTTATGCCGGGCGCGATTTCCGTTTGACCGACGTCGCCGGCCAGGTGGTGCGCGAGGTCGTGGGCTGACGAAGTCAGCCAGAGAAAAACAGTCTGGCGGGAGCCGCTCCTCCCTTGCTTGGGAACGGTCGCGACCGAGACTTGCGAACTGGAAAATATCCCCGACTGGAGTCGAACCAGTAACCTCTGCCTTCGGAGGGCAGCGCTCTATCCAGTTGAGCTACGGGGACGCTTCTCTCTACCGCTTATCGGATAAGGAGTTGCGATTGTTCCATGTGCCGTGGCAGCGGATCCGGGCACGCGATGTGTCGCGTCGCTGGACAGCCCGCCGCCGCGCGAGCAACGATTCTACAGCACAGGAAAACGTACGGCAATCAGGGCCAGCGAACGCCTGCTACTTGGCCGCATTCCGGTAAGGATTCTAAGGCTCGTAAAGCGCCAGCGGACGGGTCAGATAGGCAGGTCTTGCGTAAGCGATTGGCGAGAGCTTCGCGCGTTACGCAATAAGGCTGTAGGTTTGCTTGCTACAGCGACTCAGGCAAGTTCTCGAGCGACCGCAATCTTCATTCGTTTAGACTGGCTCATAACTCATCTTTCGTGCGCGGTACGAAAGTAAAACGCTTCCCGGCATGGTCGGCGCACGCCTCAACGTTTCCGCACTCTCTGGCGCGGACGATATCACAACGATACGCTGGGCACTCGCTCCCATGCTGTTGGGAATCGTATTCGGGCGGGTGATCGATCTTGGTGAACACACGATAGGCCCACCGATCATCCTCCCGATCTGTCAGAGCTTTTCAAACGGTATCAAGGCCGGGATTTGGTAATGCAGCCCATTGCAAAGAGATGCACTTGTGGGCTGCGCCCGACCGTCTTGATGTCAAGGGGCCAATTTGCCGGCGCGCGAAATTTCTTACCGTTGTCGTCGCGACAGTCTGCAGACTTAGCAGCCCGCGGCGTGAAGGTTAGTTGCTTACATTACGAAAAAGTTCGTTGATTTAGCCGAGGAAGTGGCGCGTCGAAAACAACGAGTTCTTTGGACTTACGAAAAACTGCATGCGCACAAGTGCAGGATATGACACGATCTGCGCGCCACAGTAGTGACGGCGATGCGACCGAAAAAAAGAACTCCAAGTGGTTCGATTGGGTGGTTGGCGCCGCGCTCTCACTGGTTAAGCTCTACCGGCATGAACTGAGTCGATGGATCGACCCGGCGAATACCCCATGGGGTAAATACATCACAGCCGGAAGTTATGTCGCGCGGGTGCGCGGCTGCTGCATGGATAGCGCAGCGGGCGGTGAGCGTTGGACGATATTTGACTGGCTGCCGGGACGGTAGCCCGCTCACCGTCGAAATAGGTTGCTTCGTCGTTGTCTTGCGCGGCATGCAAGTTGCACCGCTGCCATGACTATCGGGTCGACGGAGTCTCCGCAACCAACCCAGGGAGGACCCTACATGTACGGCGAATTGTTCATGATTGCACTGATGTGGAACCTTGCACCCACCGAGCAAATGTTAACCAGGCAGGGCATTGTACTATTGCACCCCGTCGAAGAGCGCGTCATTGAAAAGACGAATGCCGAGCGTCGCCGTCATGGCCTGTCGCCGCTCGCGGTCGATGGGAAATTGGTGCGCTCCGCGCGTCGCCATACGGCCTGGATGAGCCGCTCGCACACGTTGCGCCACACGACGGCCTCGGTCGGCGAGAATATCGCGATGGGACAGCAATCGAGTCACGAAGCCATGCAATCGTGGATGAATTCGTCCGGGCATCGCGCGAACATTCTCAGTTCGGGCTATACCAAGATCGGCGTGGCGGCCTACACGGCCTCGGACGGGACCGTGTTTTGGTGTCAGCAATTCTTGCGCTGAATCACGGCCGTCTATTCACGCCGGCGCCCGTATTGGCGCCGGCGTACACGACCGGATGCCGCATTTTCGTGACGATCGGCTATTGCACGATCTTTAGCGGTCGATTGTCGCACACCTGCTTCCAGACCGCTTGCAGTTGCTGCGAGTACTGGGCGGCGGTTTGGCCACCCGGAATGTCGAAGTACACGCCGCTGGTGATGCTCGCGATCTGGCTCATCAGGGACGTATCAGCCAAGGCACCCATGCTGATCGTGACAACCGGATAGCCGGCGGTGGCGGCGGCGTTAGCCTCTTGAATGGCAAGAGATTTGGCGCTACTCGTCGAGCCAGGCAGGTTGGCAACACCGTCGGTCATCAACACGACCATTTTGAACGCGTTCGGTCGGGCATTGTTCTGCAATTGGGTTCGAGCCGTCTGCAGGCCGTTGTAGATGTTCGTGCCACCGGTGTAGTGGCCCGCTTGGCGTGCCGAGACAATGTTCGAGATCGAAGTGTAGTTGGCCGTCAAAGCGCTTTCCAATATGGCCGTCTGATCGGAGTACGTGTAGATCGACAATCCAATGCGGTCGTCTTGATTGGCGGCCGTGATATAGGACATGAAGTTCGCGACGGAATCTTTCAACGCGCCGACAGGTTGCTCGTGGGTGCTGGCCAATATCGGGGTTTGGTTATGTTGATATTGATTCGCCTGTAAGTAATTGATCCACGTCATGTAGCCGTACATGTTGGCATAGCCGGCGCTTTGCACGTAGCTGTCCGACTGCACGTAGCTGAAGTAGTTTGCCCAACTGTCGCCCGAATATGGGTACGTCACGTTGGTCAAGCCGAAGGCTTTCATGAGAGTCGTCGAGTCGGTGCCGAAACGTTCGCCAGAGCCGGCCGGGTTGCCGCTATCGTTGGTGCCCGACTTGATCCAGGCCGTTTCCACGATTTTGCTGGCGTTCGCACCGGTGCCATTGAACGTGCCGCTCGTGCCGGAGGTCTTGATGGTCTGTGTAGACCCATCGGTAAATTGCAGTTTGACCTGTGTAATGCTCTTCGTGCTGGTCACCTGCACGCCATTATCTTGGACCTGCGTAACAATCTGAGCCATGTTGCCGTTGGTGGGCGTCATGCCCGTGATCGTGGCATACTGTGGAGTGAATTGCAGCGTGCCATAAACCGGACTGTGCATGTCCTGATACATCTGCTGGAGGCAACTCTGTACATAGGGCAAACCGAGCGTGCTGGCGTTGCGGAATTGGCTGTCGTACGCCATCGATGCCGAGAAATCGAGCACCAGCATGATGTCGCGCGGCTGGTACATGGCTACGCTCTTGGCCTGCAGATTGACCGAATTCTTGTTTAGCACGCGGCCAAAGAAGAGCGATTCGTTGTTGTCTAGCAAAGTCACTTGCACGGCCGAAGGAGTCGAGGAACTGGACGTAAACGCGAAGCTGTTCGTGTTCCAAAGCCCAAAATTCACGGTCATATTTGACGGATCGATCGCGCGGCCTGCCACGTTGTTCATGGCCAGGTAACTCTGCGCGGCCGTCGTCGCGGCGCCGTTGCCGTTGACCAATGCACCAGCGGCCGCCAGAGCAGAGGCGTCGCAGGCACGCTGTAATTCTGCCTGGGTGTTCGCGATGTATCCGACGTCGACACTGAACGCCACCATGCCTAACATGACGACCATGAAGATCGCGGCCAGCACGGCGATAGCCCCTTTACGTCGCGACCGATTCGAGGCTTGCGAGCGACCCGAGGCAATTCGTTCAAGAAGACGCATGACCCACCTGCCTTCTGTACAAATCAGAGATGTGAGTGTGTATGGCGCCGACCGAGCGACGCGAAAATACATATTCTGGCGACGTGCAAATGAAAGATAGCTCATACTGCAGGCCGAGCGCGGAAATTTACAATCCACCGTCGACCATTACGCACAATCGCACGGCCTCGACCCCGTCGCGCTGAATCGACGATGCAAATCGGCAACATGAAGTCACAATCAATCATCATCGTGGGGGCCAGCACCCGTGCCGCGGCGTTCTCGGCCCTGGCCGGCGGACTGTCGCCAATCTGTGCCGATCAGTTCGCCGACGCGGACCTAGCGCTCCGCTGTGGCGTTAGTCCCGTTACTGCCTATCCCGAGGGATTTGAACCATTTGTCCGGCACGTTCCTGGTCAGGCCTGGATGTATACGGGTGCCTTGGAGAATTATCTCGCGCTGGTGGCGCGCTTGGCGGCGCATAAAACCCTGTGGGGTAACAATCCGCAGGTGCTGGCTCGAGCGCGTGATCCCCTGACGGTGCATCGTCTGTTAGGCGCGGCTGGATTGGCCTCGCCCCAGATCCAACAAACCGCGGATTTGTTGCGGCGCGATGGCACGTGGTTGCGTAAATTGCGACGAAGTAGCGGGGGCCTGGGCGTTAGCATCTGGGATGCGGGCGCAGAAAAAGCGGCGGACGACCATTACTTTCAACGCTTTGTAAGTGGCGATTCGTGCGCGGCCATCTACGTGTCGTCGCCCGACGGCCAGACGCGATTCCTGGGAGCGACCGAGCAACTGCTCAGGCCAGCGCCGGGAAGCGTGCGGCCGTTTCGCTATGTGGGATCGGTGGGACCCCTGCGTCTCGATGACCGAGCAGCGCAGACGCTCGTGAAAATCGGGCAGACTCTGACCAGCGGGTTGGGGTTGGTGGGGGTGTGGGGTGTTGACTATATCGACGATGGTCGCGACATCTGGCCCATCGAGGTGAATCCGCGCTATACCGCTTCGGTCGAGATACTCGAACGTAGCTTGGCCTTCTCTGCCGTGGCGCGGCACGTGGCGGCCTGTCGCGACGGAATTCTATTCACAGAGCAGCCCCTGTCGCCCGATGCATTGTGGCATGGCAAGCGGATCATTTATGCCGTACACGATGTCGACATTGATCGTGCCTTCGTCGAGCGATCGCTGACCGAAAATGCCGGCGGCACCATGCCCACGATCGCCGACATTCCCACTGCCGGCACGTCGATCAAGCAAGGAAGGCCCGTAATGACGGTATTCGCCCAAGCAGTGACCCGGGACGACGTCGTAGTGGAACTCGAACGTGTGGCCCAAGACTGGCAGCGGCGCTTAAGCGAAGGCGTCACCGTCTGAACACACGACGGCGCGAATTTGGCTTGGACCGAATTGCGAGTCGGCAGGACCCTACGGCAACTCGCGGATCTCGACGTCTTTGAACCAGACGCGCATCTTCGGGCCAACGTGTAGTTGCAACGCCAGGATACCGTCTGTGGCCCCCTCTGGGCTCTTTTCCTGATAGTCGACGGTCGTGAACCCGTTGAGCACTTGAGTAATGTGGGGACCATCGGCGGTGATCACGTATTCGTTCCAATCCTCCTTGTGCATGTGTTTGGCCACTTCGGTGGGATTGACGTTTGCGAGAATGCCGCGTCCCCGCTCTTCGTACAAAATGCCCATGAACATATTGTCTGCGATATCGGCCTGGTAGCCACTGACGACGTAATCGGGGAGCTGTTTACTGCGGAATTGCACACCGGAGTTGCCGTTGCGCATCTTGAATTTCACCTTGAGCACGAAGTTCTTGTAGGCCTTCGTGGTGGCCAAAAACGTGTTGTGCTTCAAATCGACGTTATCGGTGGTGCCGACGATCATGCCATCTTCGACGCTCCACAGCTTTTCATCCCCTTGCCAGCCCGCCAGCGTGCGCCCGTCGAAGAGCGGCTTGAATGTCTCTTCGGCACGCGATCGAGTCGGGGCAGAGCAAGTAAACAACAGGGCCAGAGTTAACGCCATACGAACGTGCATGAGGGCAGCTCCCACAGTGTTGTCGAATACGGGATATCAACGACAGTGTCGCAGATTGCGATGTTTTCCAGCGAGTCAGCGGTGCTATCCTACCTGATCCCGAGTCAGCCGGCCACGTTATACGGATTCCAGTTCCGCGGCCGTCCGCCAACGGCGACCCGCCAATTCGGGTTCGTAATCCTCGACGCCGGCCAAACGCGCAATTTCGCGCAAGAAACGGCGCGTCAGCTCGCCTAGCACTTCTTTGTCATGGTCCCGGCCGTAAAACTCCGAAATGTCGATCGGCGCTCCGATCCGCAGGCAGGCACGCGCGGGAGTGAAAAAGGCCCCGAAACTTGTGCCGTCGTTGGGCGCCCCGCTCAGGTAGCAAGGCACGACCGGCACGCGCGCCCGCAAAGCGATCAACGCAGCCCCCGGGCGGCCGGGTAGCAGCAGGCGCGAGCTGTCGTTGATGCGTCCCTCGGGAAACATGCCCACCAGGTCGCCTTGCGATGCATAACGAATGGCGAGCTTCGTGGCTGCCGTGTCGACTCCGCGGCGATTCACGGGAATTGCTTGCATGATCTTGAAGAACCAGGACATGGTCGGATCATTGCAATATTCCTTAGCAACCATCCAGTGCACAATGCGATTGGTGGCCAGGGCGATGAACGACGGATCGATGGGCCCGATGTGGTTGCAGACAATAATTGCGCCGGTTCCCGGCGGAAGCTGCAACTCGCCAACGATTTTAGCCCTCCACAGAATGCGGGCCATGAGGTAATTGAAGGGGTAATACAGCGGGAATTGGGCCAGCGTGTAATGCGTCCGCCGATAGACCGAGACGCCCCAATACAGTATGGCCATCGCTACCGCTGCGATGATGCCGGCCGCCAGCCACGTTGTCCCAGTTTCGGTCATGGTCTGCTTGGTCTAGTCGTTTCGTTGCGGTGGTAAAAGGCTTTGGCAGCAGCTTTTCCACTGCCGTCCAGGCTGCGGCGACACCGAGGAGCAGTCCGTGCTTGCCACGGGGGCAGGTGAACCGCAACCGGTAGGTGAGAAAACGGCTTTCCGATCACCCATTCCCTACGTATCGACTCGACAACTATAACTTGCCCTGGGGCTTCGCGGGAGGTTGCCAGAATCCGGAGCAGAGGTCACCGGCATGGTGCCAGGGGCCCGCGCGGGATACTTTCTGGCCCGGGGCAAGGCACAATTTTCGACTGGCACGGAGATCTTGCCAAATGCTTTTGGGCGTCGTCAGCGACACACACGGTCACGCGCACAACACGCAGCAAGCGATCCGCATTTTGGAGAGCTTTGCACCCGTGGCGGTCATTCATTGTGGCGATATTGGGTCCGCCGAGATCGTGCCGATGTTCGCCCCCTGGCCGACACATTTCGTGCTGGGAAATGTCGACGAGGGGTGTCCGGAGATCGAACGGGCGATTATGCAGGCGGGGCAGACCTACCACGGCGCGTTCGGCAATGTGACGCTCGCCGGCAAACGGATCGCATTCTTGCACGGACACGATAGCGCCCGTCTTCGGCTGGAAATGTCGAGCGGCAAATGGGATCTGCTGTGCTACGGCCACACCCACCAACGAGACCAGCGGCGCGACGAGCAGGGGACGCTGGTCCTCAACCCTGGCGCGCTATACCGCGCCCGGCCGCACTCCTTGGCCATCGTCGACCTGTCCACGCTCGACGTCACGAGCGTGACCCTGTGAGAGGGCCCATCCGTCCCGCTGGCTGTCCAGCAATCAGGCGATGAATCCGCCACAGCGTCCTTAGCCGGCGCGGCGCTGCATCTGGTTGAACGGCAACACGACCGGCGCCTCGCTCATGCGATACCGATACTGCATGACGTAGGCGTCTTCAGGAGTGTCTTCGTAAAACCCTCGCAAGACCGAGACGGCGCGAAATCCCAGCGCGCGAAAGAACAGTTGGGCGTCGAGATTCGTCTCGCGTACTTCGAGCAATAAGCGGCTACGCCGTTGCTGCGAAAGCTTGCCCATCAGCTTCGACATCATCTGGTTACCGGCACCGCGTCGGCGAAATGCCGAAGCAACGGCAAAGTTCAAGACGTGCAATCGCGTCTTGTGCAGTTCGTAGATCATGAAGCCCGCCACTCGGTCATCGCAGTCGGCGACCATGCCGATGCAGTTGCGTTGCCGCAGACAGCGGAGAAAGTCATCCTCGGACCAGGGAAATTCGAAGCTTTGGGCTTCGATGGCAAGCACCTCTTGCATGTCTCGGCGAATCATCCAACGGACATGCACGCGAAGCTCTTGCTTCTGTCCCGAACTCATCAAAGGCCTCCTTCCTTGTCGGCCAACTACCCACGGAGCAAACTAATCCCGAGGCACCATCGTATGTTCGGCTGGCACGGTCGGTCCTATTTGTTGCCGCTCGTTGGGCTAATTCACGAATTGAGGGTGGTACGGTAGCAAATGCCCTCTGGCCTGCCAAGGCGAGGTATTCCTCCATTGCTGCAGGTCGGGTACGAGGCACGGCCCTTTATCCCGCGCCGAATCGTCTTCCCCGGCCACGTCAAGCTTGACTTTCGCGAGCGACCAGCCGCGCGGGGCCGCGAACGGCTCAGGTAACGTCGACCGCCGGCATTTCTGCCATGCGTGCTGCGGAGACTGCTTTGCGAGCCACGAGCGGCCAGCAAGCATAGGCGATGCCGAAAGCGAATAGTAGAATCCCGGGCCAGGCGGGAGTTGCCCATGCCACCAGGGCTAGCCCCACGGCACTCATCGCCAGGCCGGACGTACGAAGGGGCAGCGGGGGCGGGGCGACGCCTCGGAGCCGCCAGGCGATGACTGCCCCGGCGGCCGTAAGTAGCAATGCTGCCAGCCACTGTCCTGACGTCGAGATCGACCACGGCGCCAGATACTGAACCGTGATCGACGGCACGTCGCTGGAGAATAACCAGCGACCAGTACAAGATGCCCCGTTTACAAGCGCCCCCGGCAGGTCGCTGCGGATTCCAACATCCCGATACGACCACGGCTGGGGTACGACACCATTCGGCTCGACTAATTGCACGGTTCCCCCCGCGCCAAAGCCGTAGATATGCCAAGTTGTGCGCGTAACTTCTGGCTCTATCAAGCGCGGGGCGGTCAGGCTGATACGATCCGACTGTGACGCGGCGGGCGATGCATCGCGGAAGACAACCTCCACCGTTTGACGATCACGCCCGGGCGAAAGCGGGATCTGCCAGCCGCGCGCGGCCTTGCCCGGTGTCACCGGCAGACCGGACGCCCGTAATTCGAGGATTTCAATCCCGTCGGGTACGCTCAGCTGACAGTCGGTTCGAGTGGCCCCGTTGATGACAAAAGTCGCTATTCCGCGGCAGGCGGAACTTGGGTTCCACAGGGCATGAATATCGGCGCTCACTTCGTTGGTGCGCTCGTCGGGCCGTGCGACGGAACTTTGTGCGTGGGCCGTCGGCTCGGTCGCGCGAAACACGTTATAGGTGTTCGGCAATGGCGGCGGAATCATGTCGGGCGGAAGTGAATCGGGCCGCAGCCCGTGGGTTTTCCACACCACGTGTTCGCTCCCCATCGTCGTCGGCAGCAGCAGGTAGCTCGTCACATCTTTATCGCTCATCCCGCTGATTTCGGGAATTGAAATCGGATCATCAGCCGCCAGGTGCAGTGGAGACCGCAAGGTGAATCCTTGCTGTCCCTCGAGGGGCGTTTTAGGTCGCACGATCAGCCGTCGGATGCTGTGCGATCCTGGTAACGTCTCGAGTGCGGCCGTTGGAGTAACTTCAAATGGTCCTACCCATTCCGCGGGAAGATCGAATCCAACCGCATCCAGACAGCCATCCGCGACCGACGCACGAAAGTCGACCCGCCCTTCCCAAGCGTCGTTGGCGCGGCCCAGCGACGTCAGTTGCGTGGCACGCACTTGGGGCGTGTTGCGAGTGACGCGCAAAGTCGCAAGAAAATCGTCGTTGTGGGCGATCAGCGCAAGGGCAACTCGCCCCGGCAGCGACACATCGTCGCTGGCGCGGGACCGTTCGGTTTCCACGATGCCCCGTCCCGATTCCCATGCGACATGCGTATCTGGCTGGCGGAGCACCAGTACGGTCGTGTCATGCTGCCCAGGATATTCAACGTTGACGCGCGGCAGATTCCAGCTGCCCAATGCTACAGCAATCTGACCATTCAGCGTCAGTTGCACACGCCCGCTCACGGGGCTCGATAAAAACACCGTAATCATCCCCTGCTCGTCGCGCGCCCAACGACTGACGCGATCCAACCCATCGTGGATGAGGGTAATCTTTTCGATTTCCAGATCGCGCGGCGCGGTGAGGCGGTATTGCAGCAGGTATGGTGCAGCCGGCAACTGTCCTTCGGTGGGGGTAATTTGTGCTTGGAACCGCACGAGGGCGCGGTGCTCGCCAACGCTGAGTTGCAATCGTTGCTTGACGAACGCTTGCGCTTCTCGAGGGCGAGTGGCAATTCTCCAAGGTTCACCCTCCGGTAGCCGAATCGCCCATTGAGGGGCTGCGGGGGCCGCACCCCAATGAGACAGAAACTCAGCCACGGCAATTTTCGGGGCCGGCGCTTGAGTGTCGTACTGCAAAGTGGGATCAATCGAGATGGCTAACAGGCGGTCGCGCACCGGGATCCCTTGTGGCAATATATTGGGCAGCGGTAACTGGCCAATTCCCGAGCTACCGGTAAGAAGAAATGAGACAGGAATGGTCACGTGCTCCGTCACTGCCCGGGCAAGTTCGACGCGCACCGTTTGGGGATCGCCGGCGACGGGTTGCACACTAGCCACCGTGCCTGAGCGGTCGACTACTGGCAGCGGTCTCAATCGCGGGTCGATCGAGAGCAGCAACTCGGTCAGAGGCGACTTAAGTGCCTTGATATCGAGTCGAGCATGTACGACGACGGAAGCCGGCTGAATCTGCAACCACAACCAGATATCGGCCTCGCCGCTGGCGACGTTGAGACGGGCCGGGCGCGATCGTGTCCAACGAATCTGTAACTGCGCCGCGGGACCAAGATCGACGGCGACTTTGCGGCCGTCGGGCGAAAACGTCGCGACGCCGCGGGCCGTGGGGACCTCGACTGTCGGAGGATTCGGCGGAAGTTGTACCTCAACGGTGGCTTGTGGAATGGGCGGAATCGCCATTTCCAGGGCGTTCGCGGCTTCCGCGTCTCGCGGCGGTCTCAAGGAAACGTTGAGCTGATAAACGCCTGGCTCGTCGAAGCGGCAGGTGAAACCGTCCTCGTCCGTATCCCAAGGAATGTCGACCTCGCGTCCCTCACGACGGGCGGTCAACCCGGGTCGAATGCCCGTCATGGGTATGCTCACTCGCGCATCCGGCTTCGAGACGACGACGTCGTACTGAGCCAGCACATCGCTCGGTCCGAGGGTATCGGAGGCCGCCTCGCGATTGATCGTCAACCGATAGCGGGCGGATCGAATCAACCATCCCTGATCCCCCTGGGACTCGTTTTCAAGGCGGCGATGGAGTTCGTCATAGAGCTGCTCCGGCACCTGGTACTTGTCTTCTGTAGGCTTGTCCTTGTTGTCGACCGGAATAAACACACGATGGACCAGCGGCGCGGTTGCACCCGACTCGTTGGCTGGGTTTTGGGCTCGACTCAGCGATGTGATACCGACGAGGGCAGTGAGCAACGCCAGCGGAGTGATACTCGCGACCGACTTCCAGCGTATTGAGCTCACACCGGAAGTCGAATCAGCCTGCCGCGACGCGATCCTCACCCGGGGAACGATCAATTGCCAGGCCAGGGCGCTGACGATTCCCCACAGGCAGCCCGTCGCGATCGAGGCCATATTCGGCGGCACCACGAGTGCCACAGCAGCCGCCAAGGGGAGCAACATGGCGAGTCGCCGCTGAGAAATCGCCAGACACAAGCTGGTGGCCAGCATGAGTACGCACGACGCGAGCACCCACGTCGTTGCAGCAGCGTCGCGCACAATCGCTGCCTCGACCTGGTTGGAGCCATCGCAGGGAATCAAGTAGGGGGTTGCCGCGAGACCATCGCTGGTCGACACCACTTGGGCTGGCATGCTCCAGGGGGCGGCGCCGGGCGCGGTCCAGACCGTCGAGGGGACGATGCCTGTGCCATCGGGCGCAGCATTTACGGCGGCGCGCAGCGGTCCAGTTTCTAGCATCGCCAGCGTGGCAGGTGTGATCCAGTGGATGTTATTTCGTTGGATTGCGGCAGTCAGGCAGCTGCTGAGCAACACGGCGTCGGGCGTGGCAAGCAGAATTAGATTTGCGTCTGTCAGCACATCGTGCGTCTCCGCGCTCGAAGACGCCTCAGACTTCGCGTTTACGCGGGCGCCGGCTGCAATGTCTATCGCAGCGAGTGCCGGGCTGTCGACCAATAGCTCGAGTCCCAAGGCGTGCGCTGCATCGGCCGCCTGAGTAACGAGCGTCCCCCAGGTTGCTTCCGGTGACTCGACGCGCAGCACATTTGCTATATCGTCAAAGCGCGAGGCGAACTCAGCGGCGGACCTCCAAGATGGCGGAGCGGAGAATCCCAATTGCGTGGCCCACATGTCGATGGAAAACAAGGGGAAGCGGGCATCGCCGGTCACCGGCCCGAGCGGACCAAGCAACCGCTTTCTCCAAGTCAATCCGTTGGCGGCAGGTTCTGTTGAGCCGCCGGTACTGCTCAACAACGAATATCCAGGCGGCAGCCACAGCAACCAATCGCTGGCCACTACCGGTATATTTAGCTCCGCGAATTCTGAACGCAGGCGTCCACCGTCAAACTTCAGCCCCATCGACCGGTATTCGACGACGAGTGTGCTCGTCGAACGATCCGGCTCGAGGGGGATTGATACGAGTCTACCAGGCGGCGGCATCTGCTGGTGTCCGTCGAGCCATAGCCGTGACATTTCGGCGGTTTCGGGAATCGATAGCGTTAAGTCGCTTTGGCCAGCGTTCCGCAGCAAATACGTTGCCACGTGCAATACGTGTCCGGCGGCGTCGTAACGAGATTCGACGCGACGATGCCATGCCACGGCGGCCGAGGCGGGTGTCAATACGGTGTCGTCTTGCGCCACGATGATGCGGCCGGCAGGGTCAGCCGGATCGTAGCTGAAGGCGGCTCGCGCGGCGGTACTGGTATCGCTTTCCGGCACGTTGATGAGCCTGACTCCCTCGTCACGGATCGAGATCCCTAGATCGGCCGCAGCTCGCACGACAACTTGTCCACTCTGACTGGTTGCGTCTGGCAATGAGATGAGGCTCAACGAGGTCTCGACCATGCGTGGCGTATCCCGCACGGCTTCGATTTCAAACGCCGCGCCGCGAGGAATGGCAAGCGTCAATTCCCAGAATTCATGCGTCGCTGGCAGCTTGCGGGAAGCTTGCTCGGACGTGCTAAGCCTGCGGGCGACGAGACTGCCGCCGCTATCGCCCACAATCCGGAATCGTACCGGCTCTGGCCGAGGTTCACTAAATGCAAGGAGCACGTTCGACACCCGATCGCCCGCAGGCCGGCAGCGTACGGTATAGGATTCTGTCAGCGTTGCGCTACCTACGAGAGCGTCGCAGTGGATTTCGTCTTCGTGCTGCGGTCTTCGTTCTGCAAGGGTGGCGGTGAAACGCGTTCGCTCCGGGACGATGCGATAGACAAACCCCGGACCGTGGTTGCTGAACAGCGCGAGCTGCGATGCGCTGAGTTGGTCTGCTTCAACGCGTGTCAGATCCACGGTATCTGCCAGGTCGAGCGCGTGAGTTGACGACGGTCGAATCCATAGCAGTTGGTCGTCGACGATTGCGTCGCGAAACCGCAAAGGCACAAGGTCGCTTGCCTGCCATTTTTGATCGTGGTCCGCCGTCGCGCGGCAGTGTGCCCGAATGACAAGTTTCAGGGGGACGTCGGGAGCTAGCGGCCTGGCAAGCCGCACGGTCAACCGCGGCAGCGCTTCGGCGATTGAGACATGCCAGTCCTCCAAGGCGTCGGCAGGAATTGTTTCGATAGTATCGATGCTCCAACTCCCCACGATGTCAGCCGTCAGCGAGGAACGGCGCCCGCTAGCGGTCTGCCACGCGGCAATAAGTCCGGCTTGCGCGGCGCGATCACCAAGTTCGACGGATAGTCCGGTCGAAACCTGGGCCGGCGCGGATTGCCGCGACAAATCCAGCTGAACTACGGCTGCCTCGCCGAACAGTTGCACTTCAAAAGACTCGCCGCGATTTGGATCCGGCAGGACCGCATACTTCGTCTGACGGCAGTCACTGGTTACCAATCGACGGGTAACGAGGGGCTCGCGCACGAGAAGCGTGCTCGTACCTTCCTGCCAACCGAGGTCGGCGGTGCGAATGCGCGGTAACGGGCGTGTCGCATCCAGCACCAGCGGGCCGATGGCGGCCAGCCGCAAAGGCCGATCCGATCCAACCAGTGGTTCCGCGGGCTCGAGGGTGACATTCGTGGCCCCTTCGGTGGAATCCGGCTCGATCCTGAACGGTACGTCGACTTCGCCCAATCTGGCTGATACTAGTTGCAATCCAGCATCGAGCGACAACGTCAGGCGTCGCAATGGCGCGGTACGCGCGTCCAGCCTCCAGACCGTGGCCAGGTCCAGACCATGCGTCGAGAAGTCATAGACCGATACCTCACGCATCGTCGCGCCCGGTTGACTAACGGCGTGTGCGGCTTCACCCGTAAGACGCAGCGTGACCGTATGTTGGCCACCCAGCAGGATGCGGTAGACCTGGCGGTCTCCTTCCGTTCGATCCTGCGAAACCAGCCCCGCGCTGGCCACCGGAACGATGCCTTGCGGGACGGTTAAGTACAACGTCGTAGTTGCGCAAGCGGGAAATTCGAAGAGGAAAACGGGCTGACCGTCAGCATCGTGCTTGCCGCGCAACGACCACGGCGCCGTAAGCTCGCCCGTGCTATCGACCAACAACGCCGAGTCACCACTGGCGGAGAGCCCTATTTCCGCTCGTCGCACGGGCTTGCTCCACCGGGCCTCGCCGATCGCAAGGTTGAACGGGGCCACAGGCATCATCGTCGACGACTTGGCACGATTCTCGATGCTCCAGCTGAGCTGGCCTTGCAAATGGTCGCTGTCCTTGAACTCGGCGTCGTAGCGCGCGCCATTGAGCGTTGCGGCGACTGGCGACTCATCGGACGATGCCGCGACGGCCGTGATCAGTCGCTCGAATTCCTCGCCGTCGACAGGAACATAGCGTGTCGAGCCGCGCGGCCACTCCTGCACGCGTTCGGCAGGGGCATAAACTCGGCGGAATCGCAGCGGTGTCGCGCCGGTCGGATTGGTCGGTTGCGCAGGGGCGGTGCCGCGCGGCTCGTCAGCCGCAAAAACCGATTCCCAGGGCATCGTGAGCGCGATGCAAACTATCACCCAACGCGCGGCGATCATTACGATTCCCCCGGAGTGGCGGCCGCCTCGGGAATCAGCGGCGTTGGCTCGGCTCCGGGCACGCCCGGCTGGGCGCGCAGATGGGTTCTCGTCGAGCCGGGTTCAGAAATCGAGCTCGGGCTGGATCGCACTAGCAGAGGCGCCGACCGGCGGGATTTCAAATAGTGGTCCAAAAACGCCGCGATCATCACGAGCGCGGCGCCCATGGCGGCGGCTTGGGCGATCAGCAACGCCGGTTCAGGGAAAGTTAGTGCCCCGGCTGCCAGCACAACACCCACAACGAACAGCATCGCCGGGTGCCGTAATGCCGGCAGGTACAACAACAGTAAGCCAACGGCCAGTACGCTGCCGGCTCCGGCCATCACCAGCTTGGCGCGGCTAGCCGTATAAACCTCGAGGTTCTCGATTGAGCCGAGCGAGGTTAGTACGTAACGATTCGTTTGCGGCGAAACTTCCAGGCCCGCTGAGGCGTTGGACCAAGACTCGAGTTGCGTTTGCTCTACAAGGGGCTGCCGCCCCCAAGAGCCGGCTTGAAGTCGCCATTGAAAGGCGCCCGTCAAGTCGGACGGCCAACTTACCAGGTGTTCGTCGCGGGGAAACACAAGCTGCCAATAGGTCTGACGCACCGACTCTCCGGCGGCCAACTTGGGAGCGGCAAGTACAAGTTGTCCAGACTGCTTTTTCCGTGCCGCGAACCGATAACTGAGATCGAGCACATGCTGCCGCCGAGCGGGGCTAACGTCGAACGTCAGCGTGCCTTGCGTGGGATTCTGTGGCGCGATCGCCATCCCATCTAGCGTCCCGCGTGCCTCAGAGGCGATCGCTCCCGCGGGCAGATGCACATCGATACGACTGTCGCCGCCAGCGAAAAGATAGACGACGCGGTCCCAACGCTCGTGACCCTCCAGCCGACTTTGAATCCAGGCCCGATCTACGACAAGCGGATCGGACGTGCGATGCATTTCGCGCCGGACTTGCAAGACTACCTCGGGGACCGCTACTGAGTTCGACAACCGGAATGTGCCGCGGCCAGCGTCTTCGGCACTTGATTGGACGCTCCACGAGTCGTCACGCGATTCCACTTGCAGTCCAGCGTCAGACGTAACCGTTAACTCGTTGTTGACAATCAGAGCCATGGCAGGCATTACCAGCGGCACCTTGATCGTCTGCGATGCACCAGCCACAAGCGGATCGACCTGTATGGGGTAACGCACGACAAGCGTGCAGGCTCCGATACGTTTTTCCGGGAATGGGACACGCAGGCGGACAGTACGCTCGATGTTGGATTCGGTTCCTGCGGCGGTGGGCGTGATCGGCTGGCCGTCTAGTTGCCACTGGACTCCGGCCGCGCCGTCCAGCCACGAGGGGACGTCGACCAAGAGATCGCTGATCGGTTCGTGCGAAATAGTGAGGATCAGGGTCTCCTCAACCTGTCCTTCTTTGTCTCCCAGTTGCAGCCGTCCGCGGATATCGGCCGACAACGCACGGGACTCGACGCGCAAGTCGCCCACGAAGCGGGATTGCGCACCTTGGCCGCGAAATGCCAAATCGCCTCGATGATTTGGTGCCGCGACGGCCGAAGCCACGTCGCCGCGAGCCCGGACGAGACCCATTAGGTCGGCCTCGCGCACCGTGATGGCCACGTTTGTTGACGGAGTCACGGTCAGTTGGGCCGGCCCGACGTCGTTCGCCACAGGACGTGGCAATACAAAGTCGATCTGAGTGGCGTCGGCCGCTAGTTCGCGGTGGGCGCGCAAGACCAGCAAAATCTCCCCAGTGGTCGGTTGTAAAAGCGGTATCCGCAGGGGCTTGTCCGTTTCGACGGTCATGCGGTCGACGTCAAAGAGATTGCGCGGAGTTACATCGTCGAGCTCCCAACCGGGAATGGCGATTTCCAGGGCGAATGCCTTGGCGCCGCGCACCTGATACTTAAAGCGCCCCTCCAAACGGGCGGACTGCGGATTGACCGCGACGTTGAATTCCGGGTCGACCGAAACGTGGGTTTCTAGCGGCAGCACGTGTCCGGCGACAGAAAAAGGCTCGCTAAAATACTCGAAGCAGGCGACGGTTCCGTCGTGGTCCAGATCCAGGTCCTGAGGTAAGTCCGCGATCCGCCGTACCTGATGTTGCTCGTTCCAGGAGATTTGCCAGTCGGCTGCGACGCGGACGGCCAGGTAACCTGACTGGCGTGCCGCTCCGACCAACTCGACACTATCGATCTCGAACGCCCGCTCGACGCCGCTGCCCGCATGGGGCCGATCGACAGAAAACACGATCGACACAGGGCCTGCCGTTTTCTCGCGCAATCGGACATCGAACGATTGCGAAGTGCTCGCCTCGGGCTGTTTGCCGGCAGAAGGTTCGATTGCGTAGTCGGCATGCTCACCGGCCGTCAACGTCCTGCCTGCCGGTAGCTTGAGGCTAAATGCATCGAACCGGGCGCCAAAGCTGCGTACGGTCAGTTGGACCTTTGTATGAACTCCCACGCCGTCGATTTGTGTGTCGAGCAATCCCGTTGCTTCGATGGGTGCCGCGGCCTCGGGACCCTCGGTTCCCTCTCGCTGCCAACTTATGGCGAAGTCGCGGTCCATGCCCAGAACCGTGAACTCGGTGGTCGAGTCTGTGTGCTTTGTATCATCGAGCACCCCCCCTTCTTTGATCGTTGCTTCGACCTTGGGGTCTGCCACGGAAAGCGTCAGTTTCGAGACTGCAGCACGGGGCAGGTCGAGCTTCATCTCGGTCTGGTCGGTGACTCTTTCCAGCGGGGCGGCAATATCGAGCGTGAGACGATGGGGCTGGTCTTGCTCGCCCTTGAGCCACAGCACGTACTCCTGGGCCGTCGGGTCATATTCGACGCGCCATTCGCTCGCCCCCTCGTACCGGGGTTTGTCGCGGAGCATGGCATGGTGAAGCCGCAAGGGGACACGGACCCAGCCAAGGTGATTAACAAGAACGGCGATTTCCACGGTCAAATCGGCTTGCCGATCATTGGCCGTGCCGCGGGCTATGACCTTATCAAGCTGGAATTGAGGCGGCTGCTGCCCCAGGCTGAGCTGGGCTCGCTGGGTGACCAGTCGCTCGAAATCCTCTAGCGTGTACCCGAGTACTGCTTGTAACAGCCCGCCGTCCTTGTTCCGCAAAAACAGCACCGGCGGCTGAACTTCCTTGACGGCCCCGTCGGTCGAGCGAGACGTTTCTTCCGCGGTCTGGTTGCGACCCTCCTGCGGATCGCCTGCGCGCACGAGCGCAATGGGACTGGCTGCCCAAAGACAGGAGCACAGCGCAATTGTCCAAATCCGGGGGATTTGCAAGACCACTCAATCCTACAGCAGAGCAACCGGCAGACAGCCAGGTAACTGCTCGTTACCGCCGATCGCGACCAGAAGTGATGAATTGCTGCTGCACGTACCTGATTTAGTGTACCCAGCGGGCGTGGCTCCTTGAAGCAAGATTCCTGCCTTGCCATCAGTTCGGTGGCGTAACCCAGTTCCTGCGGCCCGGCTTTTGGGGCGGTCAGGGGGCTGTCAACGCCAGAATCTGGCAAAGCTGGGCATGCAATGCCGGGGTCGCGGCCGCGACGAAGCTGGCCTTCATGAGATCGAACTCCCCACCTGCGGGGCCGGTGAGCGCTCCACTTGCTTCGCGTACGATTAGCGCTCCGGCGGCCACGTCCCACGGCTTAGTGGAGTACGACCACAGGGCATCAAAGCGTCCGGCCGCCACGTAGCACAGGTTTAGCGCCGTCGAACCCGTCCGACGCGTGGCGCGGCAGCGGGTCAGCACTTCTAGGAACCGCAGCACCTCGGGACTTGATTTCGTGACTTGGGGAGGAAAGCTCACGCCCACCACGGCCTTTGCTAGCTCGCACGTGGGACTGACGTGCAGCGGGGACCCATTTAGCGACGCCCCCTCGCCGGCGGCGGCCAGATAGCACTCGTCCCGGCTGGGATCATAAACGACTCCTAGCAGGAGCCGGCCACGTTGCTCTAACCCAATCGATACGGCAAAGGTGGGAATGCCGTGTACAAAGTTTGTCGTGCCGTCGAGTGGATCTACAATCCATCGCAATCCGTCAGCGCCGGGCGGGATCGACTCGTTTTCCTCGGCCAGAAACCCATGCTGGGGAAAGACGCCTAACAGCGTGTCCCGGATGGCGCGTTGGGATGCGACATCGGCCTCGGTGACAAGGTCGGATGGTCCTTTCTCACGGGCCTGCACCCGACCACAATAGTCGCGCAGCACCTGCCCTCCCACGCGCGCCGCACGCTGGCATAGATCTCCAAATTCGGCAATCAGAGGCATAAAGAAGTGGCCTACTTTCAGGTTCGTCGGTTACGAGCCTGATTATAGAACGACGCTAGATTCCCACTAGCGCCCGCGCGAACCAAATTGGTCGCAGATGATGTTTGCGCTGCGGATTTATAGGCTTTTACCGACGGTGGCGCAGGCGTTTTTCTTGGCAGCGGATTGCCCCTATTTGACCCTCAGGAGACCACGCTTTCGGGGTAGCTGATTAGCCTCCGAATTATTTTGAAAGAAATATGTGGACAGCCGCTTCCAAATTGGTAATATCAAGGCGGCTGAGGTGAAGACGCTGATTCGGAAGCGCGTCAGTTATCTGGGCCTGTAGGTTTTTTATCGCGGACAGCTTTCATACACGGATTTGCTTTCGATCGGCCTCTTCTCTGTTCCGGCCCCGCCGTTCCGCCTCGCAGCGAGCGGCGGGGTTTTTTTGTTTTTATGGCGCGCCCAGCGACTCCCGCCCGCTTGAATCCCGCCCCATTAAACACCGCACAGTAAAACATAACGCTGTGCCGTTAAACTCTTCGCCACTCTGCAGCCGTGAATCGTTCTGACAATTGGCATATCAGCGAGTCGCGGGCCCATCTCAAGCTCGGTCCGTTTGAAGCGACGCTGGACATCACGCTGCCGAATCGTGGATTACATGAGCTTCGATTTCGTGATTCGCCCTTGCCGCTAGCCAACTTGCTGGCGGTGTGGTTTACAGCCCAGCACGCAGAGCAGTACCACGTCGTCAGCGATTATTTCATTCGGGGCCGCGACCTCGTCGTCACGTACGCGCAACAGCCTGCGTGTCCTGTCCGCTTGCAAGTTTACTGGCGCGCGGTCGACCGTGATGACGCGCCTGATTGTCTGGCGGCGATCGACGTGCAAGTATCCGTGCAGACAAGTTTGCTCGACGCGTGGCCCGCGCTGACGATCGGTAGCCAAGTACCGACGCGCGACGTTGCCTGGATGTCCCATTCGAAAGGTGATTCGTCGCAAACTTGCGCGACAACGCCCACTGTGCCTGCCGGATACTGGCGCTGTCGGCTGGTGGAGCACCCATTGAGCTATGGCGAAATGGTGCATCCCGTGGGCGCCGGACGAGACGTGTTGATCGAGAGCGAGACGGATTTAACGAGACTTTCGCATCATCTTTTCGCCGAATCCCTGGAGAAGGGGGTCATCCTGCGCGCTCAAGCTCGGGGTGTGCTGACGTCAACCGTCGACGATGACGAGGCGATTGCAGCTGCTTACGGCAAATTCTTGGCGGCACCTCTGCCACTTACGACCTGATCTGGGGCGCCGGCCTCGGAATACCGCCGGCGAACCGTAAAAGCCGATCGCCGGTCGATTCCTTAAAATCGACTTCACCGGAATAGCGCACGTCGCCGGCGAAGGGACGCGCCCACTCGGGTGCGATCTTTCCCTACAAATAGCCACTGGTAGCTAATAATCCCCTAGATTCGTATGGGCCTGCGCGGTTGTTTCAGCGCATTTCTTAAGTGAAGGGTGGACTGTACGATGACGTCGCTTAGCGCCCTGACAACGGCATCGCGCGTGACCGTATTCAGGCACGCCGAATCGATCTATGCCGACGAACTGCTGGTCATTCGCGCCCGCACCGATCGCGTGTTTGCCGTGTTGCTGGTCTTGCAATGGCTGGCCGGCATTGTGACTGCGGTCTGGGTTTCGCCCTTCTCGTGGGCTGGGGCCGGCAACAGCATTCATCCGCACCTCTTGGCGGCGGTATTCCTGGGAGGATCCTTTACGCTGTTCCCGCTGATGTTGGTTGCCCTGCAACCAGGCGCTGCCGTCACACGTCATGTGGTGGCCGCATCGCAAATCATGTGGTCAGGTTTGTTCATTCATCTCACGGCCGGACGGATCGAGACACACTTTCACATATTTGGATCGCTGGCATTTCTGGCCTGGTATATGGATCCTCGCGTATTGGCGACGGCGACGGCCTTGGTCATCGCTGATCATCTGGCGCGCGGGTTCTACTGGCCCGAATCGGTGTTCGGCACTTCGACACCTGGCGTCTGGCGCACCTTCGAACATACGACCTGGATCCTGTTCGAGGACACCTTTCTGGTCATTTGGATTTCCTTTGGGCTGCGAACGCTGTGGGGTAATGCTTTGCAGCAATCGCGGCTGCAGCAAACCAACATGTTGATCGAAAGCAGGGTGCGCGATCGAACGGGCCAGTTGCAGGCCTATGCAGAAGAGATGGAAACGGCCCAACACCAGTTGGAAAAACAGGCCCGCGAGTTGGCGTCACAGGCCGAGAACTTGAAGCGGGCCAACCAGGAAGCCGAGCAAGCCAATCGCGCGAAGAGCGAGTTTCTGGCGAACATGAGCCACGAGATTCGCACTCCGATGACGGCCATCCTGGGATTCACCGACATTCTGCAAGGGAGCCTTGATCGTCCCGAGCAGCTTGACGCAGCCCAAACCATCAAGCGCAATGGCGCCTACCTTTTGGAGTTGGTCAACGACATCCTCGACCTATCGAAGATCGAGGCCGGCAAGGTGCAGGTCGAGCGCATTCGCTGCCACACTCTTGCTTTGGTGGCCGAAGTGGCCAGTTTGATGCGCGTGCGGGCAGCCGCCAAGGGGCTGCCGCTGGACGTCGAGTACTCAGGGCCCATTCCCGAGACGATCGAGACCGATCCTACCCGCTTACGTCAGATCTTGATCAACCTCATTGGCAACGCGATCAAGTTCACGGAAGTGGGCCGCGTGCGATTGGTGGTGCAGGTGCGGCAGCGGCAGACTGGTCCGCGATTGCGCATCGACGTGATTGATACCGGCCTTGGCATGACGCCGGAACAAGTGGCCCGGCTCTTCCGGCCGTTCACCCAGGCCGATGCCAGCACCACGCGGCGCTTTGGTGGCACAGGGCTGGGGCTGACCATCAGCAAGCGCTTTGCCGAGATGCTCGATGGAGACCTGAGCGTGCGGAGTTCCTTAGGCGCCGGCAGCACGTTTACTGTGGAAGTCGCTACGGGGTCACTCGCCGAAGTAAAGATGCTAACCGGTCCGTTCGAGGCCTCGACCATTCCGGTACATCGCACGCCGCAAGTCGATATCCGAATCAGTGGCCACGTGCTGCTGGCCGAGGACGGGCCTGACAATCAGCGTTTGATCTCCTTCGTGCTCGAACGTGCGGGCGCTACTGTTACGCTCGCCGACAATGGCCAGGTTGCCGTGGAACTGGCTTTGGCCTCGCTGCGCGACGGACGTCCTTTCGATTGCCTGTTGATGGACATGCAGATGCCGATCATGGACGGCTACGAAGCCACCCGACGCATGCGCGCGGCCGGGTATCGTGCACCGATCATCGCGTTGACCGCGCACGCCATGGCCGGAGACGAGAAGAAATGCCTGGCCGCCGGATGTGACGCGTATACGACCAAGCCGATCCAGCGCCAGGGCCTGCTGGAATTGGTGGCCAGGTACTGCCCGCCGCAAACGCCCTTAGCGGCGGCTCAGAATTCGGCGGCCGCCGACTGACCGGCTAGCGCGCGCGAGCGGATCTAGAATCGGCAAGCCAGGCTGTGCCCTGAGGTGACGTGGATGTATTCTTGCTTCCACCAATGCGGGTCGTTGACTTCCACCAGTCGGACGTTGGGCGGCAGCTGTGCGGGCGCGTTATGAAAGGCCGAGTGGAGCAATACGAAGATAGAACTTGGCAACGGCCAGCCTTTACTGGTTTCAAGAATTCGATTGCCGGCCGCTAGTTCGGCATCCAGAAAGACGCGCAGCTCGGTACAGAGTTCGTCGAGATGTGCCGGATCGATCATATTGCCCGTCCCTGGTTTCCGACTGCATCGTGGCGCCCGGCCGAATCATTCCGTTGAATGCGAGCGACGCGATTCCTCCGCCTCCGCGAGCAAGATTCACCCGGCTTTTCTACGTCCACAGGCTGCGATCCAGCATCCGGTAGTTGATGGCCTCGCTTACGTGTGTCGCCGAAATTGCTTCGGCGGCATCCAAATCGGCGATCGTGCGCGCGACACGCAGAATTTTGTCATGCGCCCGCGCCGATAACCCGAGTTCCGTCATCGAGGCCTTGAGAAGGTTCAGCCCGGCAGCGTCCAGGACGCAATGCGTACGAATCTGTCGATGCGACATATGGGCATTCGAGCGCGTCGTGCTGCCGGTGAAACGGGCCCGTTGAAGCGTCCGGGCTGCAATGACCTGCAACCGCATGTCGGCGCTGGACGTGCCGGGGGCGGTGGCAGAAAGTTCGCGAAACGGCACCGCCGGCACTTCCAGGTGCAGGTCGATCCGATCCAGCAGAGGACCGCTAATCTTGGCCATGTAACGCTCGATCTGCGGGATCGTGCAATGGCATTCGCGGCGTGGATCGTTGCGATAGCCGCACGGGCAGGGGTTCAGTGCCGCGATAAGAATAAAGTTGGCCGGAAATCGCGAGCTGTTCAGCGCGCGGCTGATCGTTATCGTGCCATCCTCCAGCGGTTGGCGCAACACTTCCAGCGTACGGCGATTGAACTCGGGCAATTCGTCGAGGAACAACACGCCATTGTGCGCGAGGCTGATTTCGCCTGGCGTGGGCGTGGATCCACCGCCGACTAGTCCCGCATCGCTCACCGTATGATGCGGACTGCGAAACGGTCGCACGGCCAACAGCGGCTGCCCCGCAGGCAACAGGCCCATAGCGCTGTAGATGCGACTGGTTTCGATCGATTCGCTCGCGGTCAGGTCGGGCAGGATCGTGGGCAACCGCTTGGCCAGCATGGTCTTTCCAGATCCTGGCGGCCCAAGCATAAGCAGATTGTGCGAGCCGGCGGCGGCGATCGTGATGGCGCGCTTGGCCATTTCCTGTCCACGAACGTCGGCGAAGTCCACGTCGTAGTGCGCCAGCGCGTTGAACCATTCGTCAACGCGCGGCGGAGTCGGTTCGATGTCAATTTGCCCCGTCAGAAAAGCCACGGCCTGTGCCAGGCTGGATACCGGAATGACGTCGATGCCTTCGACGACCGCGGCTTCGGCCGCACTGGCGGTGGGCACGAGCAATCCCGTGACGCCGGGTTCGCGCGCGGCCGCCATGGCGATCGACAGAGCGCCTCGGGTGGGACGCGTGGCGCCATCGAGTGCCAATTCTCCGACAACCGCGAATTGGCGAAATCGTTCATGGGCGACGATGTCGATCTGCCCGCTGCCGGCCAGGATGCCGAGACTGATGGGCAAGTCAAACGAAGCCGCCTGCTTCGGCAACTCGGCGGGGGCCAGGTTGATGACCACCCGGTTCTGCGGCCGCAGGAAGCCGGAGTTGACCAAGGCGCGTTCGACGCGGTGGGTGCTCTCTTTGACGGCGGCCTCGGGCAGGCCGACCAGTACCGTCTTGGGGAGTGCGCCGTCGGAGACGTCGACTTCGACCTCGACCGGCAGGGCCTCGATCCCGACTAGCGAAAGTGTCCGCAATTTCGCGAGCATCCGCCGCGCCGCCCCTTCCGAAATGAGTACCCGAAGAAGATTAGCCTGTTACTGAATCGCCCCCTGCAGGCGGCGGACCGTCATTGTGCGGGGTGCTACGGTTCCCGACAAGCGGCTTGCCGGCCTCCGGCGCCAATCCAATGGCGACACACGTGCGTAATTCAATACAAGAAGCGAGCCGGAGCGGCGCCTCGGCGGATTGCTGCGCCTGTCGTTCTGGTAAGCCTCCCGGCGAGCCGATTTTCCGGTTGTGCGGCCGGAAAAGACTGGATTTGCGGAAAATGTTGTTGCGAAGTTACAATGAGCCTTACGGACTTAGCGGTGCGGCGTAGAGGCATTTCTTGGCGGACCAGTAGGCTTGACTGACATGGCACGAAAGCATCCTTCGTGGAAGCGGCGTAACTCGTTAAATAAGTCAACGCGTGTATTAACAGTCGAGGACCTAGAGTCTCGGCAAATGCTGTCGGTGACACCGGTCACCGATTACATGTTGAACACGCCGGCAGCTGGCACTGATCCGAGTACCGCGACGCCGAGCGGTTACACGCCTGCCCAGATACGCGCGGCATATGGATTAGGCAATCTGACGTTTGGATCCGTCACTGCCGATGGCACTGGACAAACGATCGCTATCGTCGACGCTTATGACGACCCCAACATCGCCTCTGATTTGACCGTGTTTGATAATACATTCGGCATTGCAGCTCCGCCCAGCTTGAAGATTGTCAATCAGAACGGTGGTTCGACGCTACCAGGTACTGACCCAAACGGTGTCTGGGAGATCGAGACGAGTCTTGATGTGGAATGGGCGCATGCGATTGCTCCGGGCGCGAACATTCTTCTTGTCGAGGCAAATGATGCCAACGACGACAATGGCGTGGGCGCACCAAGTTCGAACCTATTCGCTGCCGTCGATTATGCACGGCACCAGCCCGGAGTATCTGTAATCTCGATGAGCTTCGGTACCCAGGACAGTCTAATTAATCAAACGATTGATCAGACACTGAGCGCACAGGTACTAACGACTCCTGCCGGGCATCAAGGCATAACGTTTGTCGCCGCGACAGGAGACCATGGTTTCGCCATTTTCCCATCCGTATCTCCCAATGTTCTGGCTGTCGGCGGGACGGCTTTGGATATCGATCCGACAACAGGCGCGGTTATCAGTGAGAAGGCCTGGGGCCCACCGGCTAGTAGCAACGGCAGCGGTGGTGGCGGCATCAGTCAGGAATTCCCCAACCGCAAGGTGCCGGATGTTTCGTACAATGCCGCACCGGAGACCGGTTTTGCTTTGTATTCGACCTTTGGGCCGGACGGCACAGGTTGGCTTGAAGACGGAATCGGTGGCACGAGTGCTGGCTCGCCTCAGTGGGCCGCAATGTTGGCAATCGCCAATCAGGGCCGAGCTCTAAATGGCTTGGGGACGTTGGACGGGACGACGCAGACGATGCCGGCACTTTATTCGGCACCCGCCTCAGCCTTCACGGACATCACGCAGGGGAGCAACAACTTCCAAAAGGCAGGCCCTGGCTACGACCTGGCGACGGGAATTGGAACTCCTGTGGCCGATCAACTCGTTCCGTATTTGGCCAGCTATGGTACGGCTGCTTCGGTTTCGACCGGCCCCGTAGTGTCTACCGGTGGGACAGGTTCGCCAGTCACATCTGGGAATACGGGCACGGCTACTCCTACGAATCCGGCCAGTCCGTCGTTGATTTTCCCCGTCACGGCCCCCGCCAGCTTCTCGGCGACGACCGCTTCAACGACCCAGGTTAAGCTCTTCTGGAGTACGTCGATCTATGCCATCGGTTACAACGTTTACGAGTTCGTTAATGGACTGCCGACGATTGTCGCCAACGTTCAGGCAGGTACCACGTCAATAACAATTGGCGGCTTATCTCCTGGCACGCAGTACGCATTCAACCTGGTTGCATATAACACGATCAGTTCCGCGGGCACTGCTTGGGTCGGCGCTACGACCTTCCCCGCGCAGGGAGCTATAACGCCGCCGCAAAACTTCCATTCGACGCAGGTTTTGGCGAATCAAGTCACGCTGAATTGGACTTCGGCGACCGGCGAGAGTGGCTATAATCTGTATCAATTCGTGAATGGTACAGCGCAGCTTATCGGATCGTACGCGCCGGGTGTTACTAGCGCGATTGTAAGAAACTTAACCGCCGGCACCACATATCCGTTCAACCTCGTAGCCTGGAACCAATCAGGACAAGTAGCTGCCACACCTTGGATCGCGGTAACCACGTCCACAGCAAGCCCGCCGCCCGTGCCGCAGAATTTCAACGGATTTTCCCAGAATAGCACGTCGGTCAGTTTGACGTGGCTGGTTTCCAGCGGTGCGACTGGGTACCAGCTGTATCAGTTTATTGGCAACCAAGCGACTCTGATCAGCTCCTATACGGCCTCGACCCTCGGCGCGACTATCGGCGGTTTATCTCCCGGTACCACCTATGCGTTCAATCTGTTGGCCTTCAATTCCTCCGGCTTTGCTGCGACAGCCTGGATTGGAGTGACGACACTGTCCGCAAGTTCGGCCATGGCCTCGGCCGCGCCATCAAACGCTATTGCCACGAGCAGCGTTGCCCAGGCTGCACATGCGGTCACAGATAGCGCGTTTGCTCAATACGCGACGGTGGATTATTTCCCCGGGCGCCGGCAATAATGTTCCGGCGCGATACGGGGCGGTCCGTACGTCCCACTAGTCAGATGCGCTACCTCTGCCACTCCTTCTCGTGGTAGCACTGCCTTGCTGTACTATTGAAGTCACGGCAAGCGTCAGATTGTACTTTCATGTCCGCTGCAGACATTCGCGCGGGCGTGCGTCAGCACGAGCCCATTATGGGAAGACCAGCATCGGTGCGATGACACCGGCGACAGTGCCCTGCGGAAGAAGGGTCGTGACACCGGCACCGGAAAAGATTATAAGCGGCGTGTTCAGGCCCCCATCCTCTACGCCAACCACACCGGTTGGCGGAGGGTTGTTGGAGGTATTCTCAAAGAGGTACTGTTGATTCGAGATGTTGTGCGTCAACTCTACCAAAATCACCGATTGGTTTGGCGGCGTTTCCTGGTCTACCAGTGCATGGACTGGCGAACTGGCTTGGGGCGTTTGGGCACGGTTGAAGTCCATGACATTGTCACGGATTTCAGCGGCGATCGTCGCTTGGAAAGTCAAAGGCGGAATAGGATCGTGGGCAAGCAGGTCCACTCCATCGTGGCCATTGCCGCGGATTTGATTGCCAAAGATCTGCAAAGCCATGCTACCCCCGCCGCTGGTTGTGGCAGTAATGCCAGACACAGGCGTGTCGCCAGCGTTTGTGGGAACGGTTTGAGAGTATTCGCCGTTGTAGTTGATGACATTGTTTGAGAAGCCACCAATGATGCGGCTGGTTAGGCCGTCGCTTTGCAGCGAGACACCACCATCCTTGCCACCGGTTCCGGCCTGCGCAACGGTTGGGCTTACGTTCCCATTGATGGTATTATTTGTGGCAGTGATTCGCACCAATGATAGGCCGCTGGCCTCGGTTTCGAGACCGGCCAGGTAGTTATTAGAGATGTTATTGGTGGTCAACGTTGCATCGAGGCGCGTCGTTCCGGTTACAAATAGTGATAATCCGTAGCCGATATTGTTCTGGATCTGATTGTTATTGAGATTCAGCAATTGGACATCAGTGTTTGTCACAGCGTAGTCGAGTCGGATACCGTCGCCCCAATGGGCATTTACGTACGGGCTGGCTTGAACTTGCTGTTGAGTGTTGTAGCCGGCGACCGTATTGTTCGCGAAACTAAGATTTGTAAGACTATTGCCCTCGAACTGTCCTGAAATTGCGGCGGCGGTATCGAAGAAGATAATGCCGCCAACCGTAGACTGGCTACCGGCATTATTGATAAACGAATTATTGCTGATTGCGCCATTCACAGCGCCGTCTAACGAGTACATCCGAATTCCTGCACCGCCGCCGCCGGATTGGCCGTTGAAATTGATCTGGTTATTCGTGATGGCGAAGTTCAGCACCGAGCCATTGCGCGAGGCAAGCTGAATGCCATCGCCCAGGTTGTATTGAATCGGACGGTTGTCGTGGATGTTGG
Source organism: Pirellulales bacterium (assembly GCA_036490175.1). Taxonomy (NCBI): domain Bacteria; kingdom Pseudomonadati; phylum Planctomycetota; class Planctomycetia; order Pirellulales; species Pirellulales bacterium. Next base: position 41,166 of record DASXEJ010000076.1, read on the forward strand.
CCGTCAGCTCTGCCCCAACGTTCTGTACCTGCAGGAGCATGCCCTCGGTATTGCCCTGCACGGAGTTGTCGCTGACCTCTACGTTCATGCTGCCGGAGTTGGTCAGGACTTGCAGGCCGGCCCAGTTGCCGCGACCATTCTCACCGATCGTATTGGAGTCGATCGCCGCGGCGCCATTAGATGACTCGAAGAAGATACCGTTGCGAATGTTCGCATCGACGGTGTTGCCGCGGATGTCGTAATTGCCGGTGCCGCCGAAGATGTGGATGCCGTCTTCGCGGTTGTCGGTGATCGTATTGTTGCGTATATGCGCCAAGCCCGTGAAATTGGTCAAGAGCACGCCATCGACGCCGGAGTTGATGATCCGGTTGCTCTCCATCGAGAAGTTGTTGACCGAATTGCCGACGATGCCGAACTGGGCGCCCGTGATCGTCATGCCGCCAACGCGATCGTCGTTGGCGAGCGTTACGGCCCCGCCCGCGGCGTTGGTGATTACCGGACCTTCCTGATCGAGCGCCTTGAGCAAGAATCCGCCCACTTCGGTCGTCTGCATCACGTAGCTATTGCCCGAACCCAACAGAGTTTGATCGTCTTTGAGAACGATCCCCTCGTTGTAGTTGCGTGCCGTCCCGTCGCCGGAATGGACGTAGATGATGTCATGCACGGCTGACGCGTTCTGGGCAGTGATCAACGAATTGAACGGGTGCTCTGCGGTACCGTTTCCGCCCGCCGGGGCGTTGTTGTCGACATGAATTACGTGGTAATACGCGTTCGTCGTCGGGTTCGTCGCGATCTCAGGCTGCTGATTGAAGCGGACAATATGATCGTTGCGTCGGGTTGGCTCCAGCAGGCGGTTACCCGTGCGCGAGTTGCCTGGCGAGCCGCGCAGGCCAAAGGCCACGCGGATGAATCCCGTGGTGCCGAACAAATCGTCATGGTTGACTTCCATGTTGATGGCAACGCCGGGGACGGGCTGCACGCCGAAACCGGTCGAGATACCGCCGAAGGTCGACACGACGGGCGATTTGTAAACGTACCCGCCGATATCGATGTAGCCGTTGAGCGGGCCAAGGAACGCGGGCCGGAGGCTGAATTTGGCATCGCCGCCGTGCAACGCCGTATCGATGCCGTTTTGGTACAGCAGATAGTTTTGGGTGAATTCATTCAGCACATGACTGGTCGCGCCCACGGGAAAGTAGCCGTTCACCCGGACGTCGCACACCGGATTGAATATTTCGCCGGTCACGCCCAGCTGATTGTAGCGATAGCCGTAGTTTTGGTAGGCATCGCCGTCGTAGTCGTACCAGCCACTGAGGCCGACGATCGCGTTCAGCGGATCGAAATACGCGCGACGCCCAATTCCGAGGTTACTGAAGAATTGTCCGTAGTCGGCCGTCACGTGGGCACGAGCGTCGACGAACCACGTGCCGTCGAGCATATCGGTCGTGATCGGTAACAGGCCGCCGGCCGAGAGATATTGCCCCTGAAAGCCAAGCCCGCGATCGGCACCGACGTAGCCAACCCAGAACGGCTGCAGACCAGGCGTGCTGAGCGGACTCATGAAGCTCGGGCCCGGCGCGCCCGAATCGGTGACAATGGCCTGCGCGCGTGCCATCCCGGCGGCGCCCAGCACCAGGGCCAGCAGGCCGAGTGCCGTAACGCATACGAAACGGCCCGATATGACGGACCGACCCGCAGCCGCGCCCGGCATACGGAGTCTCTTTGTGACAAATGGAATTGCCTTCACGCTCTCTCCCCCCTCGGAAGACGGACGGTGTGTCGCCGTCACAATCGTTAGATGCGGTATGGTCCATCGTCACGGTAGAAGTTTCCGGATGAGACTTTTCGCTACAATCCGCAAAGTCACAGCGTGGATTCAAGCGTTTCCGTTAGTCAGCAAAAGCTGCGCAAACCTTGCGGGCAGGCGGCCGCGCACGTGGCCAGATCGGGGCGGTGCGGCATGCTGCTAGCCGCGCGGTGGTAGCACCGAGAGAAGGGGGACGGCCGCCACGGAGAGAAGGCTGATGTCGACGTGCTTTGCTGATCGTGACGGCTGGCGGCGGATGGAACAGCAGCCGCGCGCGCATTCACGCTCGAACTACCCCGTAAAGGTGCCCGCCGGCGCGCTTACTGCGGCAGCCAGCGGCGGAAGAAGCGCAGCCAGTTGGCGTGGAAGATATTGTCGATGTCGGTCGCGCTGTAGCCGCGGGCCGTCAAGAGCGGCTCGAGTTTTTGCAAATCGGCAATGGTCTTCAGATCGCTGGGGGTCTGCTCGGTGCCGTAGCCGCCATCGAGGTCGCTGCCGATGGCCGCATGCTGGGCGTTGCCGGCCAATTGGCAAATGTGATCGATATGATCGACCAGGGCTGACATCGTTAGCCCGTCGGGCTGTGTCACGCCGATCCGCCAGCCGGGGCGAAGCATCCAGGCGTCGCAGACTACCCCGATGACCGCGCCGCGCTCGATGAGCAACCGCAGCTGCTCGTCAGAGAATTGACGATCGGCCGGCACCAGCGCGCGGCAATTATTGTGGCTGGCCATCACAGGGCCGTGATAGCAATCGAGCGCCTGAAAAAAACTCTGATCCGAGAGATGCGTCATGTCGAGGATCATGCCGATCCGCTCGAATTCTTTGAGCAGTTCGACGCCGCGGTCGGTCAGCGGTCCGTTGTCGCCGGTGCCCACGGAATAGTGGCTCTTGCCGTAGTGCGATGGCATAACGCTGCGCAAGCCGGCAGCGAACCAGGCTTCGACCTGGCTGGGGTCGACGATCGGGTCGGCTCCTTCCATCGCCAGGATGTTGCCAATCGGCAATCGCGCCGTGGGATTGCTTTGCCACTGCTGCCAATGCTCGTCGAGCTCGCGCGCCGTGCCAATCATGCGCATCTCGCCCTGCTGCTCGAGGAGCCGATAGTAGGCGAGTTGCCCTTGCGCGATCGCATAGGCGATCGATTGCGTGCCAAAGTCGAGATCGGTGCGGCGATGGCCAACGGCGGGTTGCACATGCCGTTTGGCGCGGGCCAAGAGCGTTCCCATGCAAACGGCCACGCGGCCCGCACGCATCTCGGGCAAGCTGGTCGTGGCATGTCCGCGCCCGCCAGCCGGATCCATACCGGCCTCGCGCTGGTTGATCTGATCGACCGTTTCGGTCTGATCGCGGTTATAGCTCAACGCGTTCCAGGACAGGTCGAGATGCGAATCAAAGATCAGTCGCATATAAATAGGAGTTCTTGAGGTCGATTACTTGTTCGCGCCCGTGCGTTCAACCCACCAGCGCCGCGACGTCTCGTTCGATACGCTCGGGCGTGGCGAACATTGAATATCGCTTCACGACGTGACCGTCGCGATCGACAAGAAACTTGCCGAAGTTCCATTTGATGCTTTTAGTACCGAGCAGACCGGGACGAGCAGATTTTAGAAACCGGTACAGCGGGTGAGTTTGGGCGCCATTCACGTTGATCTTGGCAAACATCGGAAACGTGACGTCGTAGTTGCGTGAGCAGAAGCTCTGAATCTGGGCTTCGGTTCCTGGCTCCTGGTGCAAAAACTGATCACACGGAAAGCCGAGCACGGAGAAACCTCGGTTCTCGTGACGTCGATAAAGCTCTTCCAGACCGGCGTACTGTCGCGTGAAGCTGCACTGGCTGGCGACATTGACGATCAATAACGCCTGACCACGAAAGGGCTCAAGCGTTTGCATGCGGCCATCAATGGCCTGCACCGGAATATCGTAGATGCTGTTCATGCGCAAGACCACTACGGACGCGCGCCGGGTGTGTAGCGCATTACTTGCCACGCTGCCGCGCATAACGGATTCCACAGCCGCGGGCAAACGTCTCGGTCGTTGCCGGCGCCTTGCCGGCCAGCGTGGCCTGGATCGCGTCGTCGAGGAAATTCTGCTTGACCAGCGCGGGATCACTGGCGTCGTCCATCGCGCCCATGTACACGATCTTGCGCTCGGCAGACAGCACGAAAAAATCGGGCGTGGCGCTGGCGCCGTAGTCGCGGCCGATTTGTTGCGTCTCATCGTAAAGATAGGGGTACGGGAAGCCGCGCTCCTTCGCCCGCTCGGTCATCTTGGCCAGACTATCGTCCGCGACGCGATTTACGTTGATGGCGACGACCGCCACCTGCTGAGGGTTACGTTTGGCGAGCGCCATGATCCGATCTTCGTAATCGCGCGCGACTGGGCAGCTGTTGCAGGTGAAGACGACCACCACGACCTTGCGGTCCGCTAGATTTGCTAGCGCGTGCGGCTGGCCGTCGGCGCCGGGCAGATCGCTCCAGGCGGGCGCCGCATCGCCGACGTTCAACACCGCATTGAATTCACCCGCAAATGCGCACGTCGCAGTCAGTCCTACGACGATCATGACCAGCAAACGAACCATAAGAGTCTCCTCACACTATAAGAATCAGGCGACGCACACCCGCACTACGCCATACCTGCCTAACGATAGGCCGATCAGCGCGGATCGTCAATCGCGGGGACTAGTCATGCCCGACCAGGTGAATGGCCGGCGCCTTGATAAGAGCCGTCACGTGGTCACCGACCTGCAAGTGCATTTCCTCGCACGCGGGCCTGGTGACCAGCGCCGTAAGGACAAAGCCGCAGTCGAGCCCAATGCGGGTCAGCGGCCCCTCGGCGACGATACTGGTCACTCGTGCCGACAGTTGATTGCGTGCGCTGGTGCCGGCGGCCGCCGCGCGCTGCAGGAGGACATCCTCGCCGCGGATGCACACGAACACATTTGTTCCTAGCTCTTGGGACGCGACCGCGGTTAGCTGCGCATTTGCGACCTGCACTGTAGCGAGCCCGTCGGTGAGACAAACCACCTTGCCAGGCACGACGGTTTCGATTCCCACGATTTGGGCAATGGCCAAGCTGCGCGGCTGGCTGAATACCTCATGCACTGGCCCGACCTGACGCACCTCGCCCTCGGTCAGCACGACAACGGTGTCGGCCAGCGCCAGTGTTTCGATCCGATCGTGCGTAACGACGATCGTCGGCTTGCCGATGGCGAGCAACATGCGTCGCAGCTCGCCGCGCAAACGTTCACGCACGGGCGCGTCGAGCGCCGACAGCGGTTCGTCGAGCAACAGCAGTCGCGGCTGGCACACGACCGCCCGCGCAAGTGCGACGCGCTGTTGTTGACCGCCAGAAAGCTGAGCCGGGTAGCGATTGACCAGGTCGCTGATTTGCAACCGATCAAGAATCTCTGCCACTTGCGCCGATGCAGCAGACAACGCGGACCGTCGCAATCCATAGCCGACGTTGCCTCGCACTGTTAAATGAGGAAACAACGCATATTGCTGGAACAAGAAGCCCACGCCGCGCCGTTGTGGCGACAACGATAATCGTCGCTCGGTGTCTAGCCACACTTCGCCCGCAAACTCGATATGGCCACGCTCTGGATGCTCGAGACCGGCCAGCGATCGCAGAATTGTCGTCTTGCCACAGCCCGACGGGCCAAAGAGCACCGTCACGCCACTTCCCTCGGCCGGCAATTGCAGCTGGCCATGCACACGCGGTCCGCCGGCGAAGCGCTTTTCGAAGTCGGCTACCAGGAGAGTGCTCATAACGGTAGCGACCGGCGCGAAAGGGCGTATGTCACGCACAGCGCGCTGAAGGCGAAGGTCAACAGCACGGCCGCACTTTGGCCGGCCGCTTGATAATCAAGGGCTTGTATGTCGTCATAAATCGCCACCGATATGGTGCGCGTCACGCCGGGTATGTTTCCGCCCACCATCAACACGACGCCAAACTCGCCCACGGTGTGTGCAAAGGCCAGCACCAATCCTGTGAGAATGCCGGGCCAGCAGAGGGGAACTGTCACGCGGCGAAACGTCGCCAGCCGCGAAACTCCTAAGCACCACGAAGCCTCGACCAACCGCCGATCAACGCTGAGGAAGGCAGCGGTAAACGGTCGCACGGCAAATGGCAGATTGTAGAGCACGGAGCCGACCAGAATACCCGCAAAAGAAAACGGGATCGAGCCGCCGCCCAGGCCTTTGAACGCCCGGCCCAATAGGCTGTTAGGTCCCATTCCGGTCAGCAGGTAAAAGCCCAACACGGTGGGCGGTAGCAACAGCGGCAAAGCCACAGCGGCATCGACGGCAAACCGCCACCAGCGCTGACTCGTGGCCAGCCAATATGCCAACGGCAAACCAAGGGCGAGCAATATGGCCGTAGTGCAGGCCGCTAGCCGAAGTGTCAGCCAAATCGCCGTGATGTCCAAGACGCTATTCCTCCGGCATCACAAATCCGTAGGTTCGCAGAATTGACTTTCCTTCCTCGCCCGTGAGAAAAGTACGCAGCGCGTGGGCCGCCATCGGGTCTTGGGCATTATTCATGATGATTCCTCCCTGTTCCAATCGTGGGTAGGCGTCCTGCGGGACAGGCCAATAGCGCCCCTTGTCTTTCATGGCCGGTGCCATGGCCAGCGAGAGGGCGATGATGCCGATGTCGGCCGCACCGGATTCCACAAATTGTGCCGTTTGCGAGATGTTCTCGCCCAGCACCAGGCGGTCTTTGACGTCGTCGTACACGCCCAGTTTCTGCATCGCCGCCTCTGCCACGCGACCATAGGGGGCATGCTTGGGATTGGCGATGGCGATTTTCTTAACCGACGGATCGGCGAGCGCGCGAATGCCAAGCTTGTCGAGATCGAGCGCTGACGAGGTCGAAACCCAAACCACGATCTGGCCAATGGCATACAGGAACTCTGATTCCGCGGAGGCCAAATTCGCTTCGACCAACCGCCGCGGATAGCTCATGTCGGCCGACAGAAACATGTCGAACGGGGCCGTGTTCGTCAGTTGCGCGTACAAATTGCCGCTTGAGCCGAAGACAATTTCGACGGCAAATTCTGGGTGCGCAGTCTGAAGCTGAGCGGCCAGATCTTTGAGCGCGAATTGCAAGTCCGAGGCCGCGGCGACACGCACAGAGTGGATGTTGTGCGCGCTGGCGTCCCCCGCAATCGCGCCGTCGACGGCCCCCTTCGCAAGTGCTTCACCGGAAGTAGAAGCGGCAGGCTCGGCTCCCTTTTTTGTAGCATCCGCGCGCGGCGCTTGTGTGCCACATCCACACGCGATAAGGCTCAAGGCAAGCGCATAGAAGACTAAGCCGCGGCGGCCAACACGCGCAGTCCTGTGCGGCCCGAACTGTATTGACATGTAGGAGAATATCTCTGCGGGTAGAAGATTGTCCCAGTTATAACGTTGCCGCCGCCAGGGCACCACTCAACCGAGTGCAGAGCGCCACTGCGTATCTCAGCAATGCAGGCCTGCGATCAACCCGTGGCCAGCGCCTCGCGTAATCGAGTCTTCGCATTCACAGGCAGGGGGACATGCCAGGCGGCCACTCCCAGCGCGAGCACAATGGGAGCGAGCGTGTGAAATACCAGTGAGTACGAGCCTGTCCGTAGCTCGCACTCGGCAAATAGTATTGGTCCCACGGCGGATGAAACTACCGTCAACATTTGCGCCGCGCCCTGGATGCGGCCCAAGTGGACGCGGCCAAACGCATCGGCCCAGATGGCAAAAAAGACCACAGTGATCATGCCCCCCGCTGCACCCATCAGGAAGGCATTGCCCCATAATTGGGTAAGCGTCGTGACGTGCGGCAACCACAGAAGCGACGCCGCGTACAATCCCATCGCCAGCGACATCAGCCGTGGCAACGACCATTTCCAACCGATCCAACCCGACAGCAATTGGCTCGCCAGACCGACCAATGTCGAAAGTCCCAATGTCTGATAGTACGTTTTTTGATCGAAGCCCAGCTCGGCCAAGATAGCCTCGTTGAAAAGCCCCACGCCTGAGACCACGAGACCGTAAACGGCCGTTGCCAGTGCGAAAACCCAAAATGCAGGCGTGCGCAGCGCCTCGTGCAGATACAGCCCCGACAGGGAAGCCGATTCGTCGCCAGGTCCCGCGTCGGGCAGTAGACCGCAGCTTTCGGGTGTGCTTCGTACTAGCAGCCACGCCATCGGTAGGAATACGGCCAGCGCGATCGCGATATTTCGCCAAGCGACGCGCCAGCCCAACTGTCCGACGGACCAGCCCACCAGCACAAAGGCCGTGGCAAAGAACAAGCCTACCAGCACGGCGTACAAACCCATGGCGAGGCTGATGCGGTGAGGAAACCATTTTCCAACCAGCGCGATGCTGACAACCGATAACGCACTTTGGCCGAGCCCGCGCGTGAGTGTCAGCAGAAGGAACAGGACACCGGCGCTCGTTACAGCACTCATGCTCCAAACCGTCAGTGCAAGCGCGGCGACGATCACCGCCAGCGCACGGCGCGAGCCAAAGCGATCGAGCAATTGACCCACGGGGAGGCAGCATAGTGCTCCCAGCAGCGTGGCCCACAGGTTGAGCTGAGCGTACACGTCGCGGTTGAGGTTCAAATCGGCCAGCAATGGCTCGGTAACAAGCCCCAAACCTTGCGTGCGCCCGGGCAGCGTGGCCAGCATCGCCATCGCCGCCAGCACCACATTCACCCAACCATAATAGAATGGCAGTC